>JAQBQF010000147.1 GCA_028287115.1 Myxococcales bacterium | reverse complement strand
ATGCCGTGCGCGACGCCCCACGCGGGCTCGCGACCCGACGTCAACATGTAGAACGCGAACGTCGCGAAGAAGATCGCGACCGGTAGACGCCGAGTCACGCCCCGCCCATGTCCGGCGGGTGGGTCGCAACACGCGTCGTATCGACGACCGGCAACGACGTGAACGGTAGGTTGAGCACCTCGAACAAACCGTGCGTGATCTTGCGCGCGGGCTCGGACCGGCCACGGAACAGCCAGTCACACAAGCCTTGCGCGTTGAGCGACACGCCGAGGAACAACTGCTGCCGCGGAATCGACATCGTCGGGTCATCCGGCGGCGGCTTGTAGTTGCGCGAATCAAATCCGATCGCGACGTCGACGAACTGCGACCACGAGCCGTACTTCATATCGCGGAGCTGATGGATGGCTCCGAGATGCAGCGCGAGCAAGTAGGTTTCACCCGAATAGTCTTCGGCGATGTTCCACCGCGAGCAATGACCTTGCAGGCACGGTGAGCTCCCGTCGACCTTGCGCAGATAGATGTCACTCGGGAAGTACTGCACGCGGAAATCGAACAGCTCGTCGAGCCGCGGCGAGAGCTCGAGCGCGACTGCGGCGAGAGCACCGAGGGTATCGCCCGTCAGATCGCTCGGCGAGAACTCGTAGTAGTAGCCGTCCTTCACCTCGACCGCGAAGAACAGCGCCTCGGACAGGACCGCGCCCACGATCGTCGCCTGGGTATGATTCCAACCGCCCGCATCGAGGATCGCGGTCCCGCCACGGGCCAATCCCATCGTTGCCCAGGCATGCCCGAACTTGTCCGCGCCTCCGGCATACGTTTCGCTTCCAAGCCAACCATCGCCGCCGAACTTGAACCCGCGTCCCGGATGCCCGCGGTACCACGCGAAGTACGACCACAATGCGAAGCCCGCATAGACACTGCCGAGCCCGATCGCCGCGCCGATGCGGTGATTTTTCACCTCATCCGAATCCTGAGATCCGATGCGTTGCAGCACACTCTGCGGCGCGAGGTCGATCCACGGCGAAGTCGTTGCCGGCGCGGGCGCTGGAACCGAGACATCGGGATCAGAGGGGGCGGGTTCCGGACTCGATGGTCCGGCCATCACGGGCATACGCAACCACGTGATCAAACAGAGGGCAACCCACGCCCGGAGCACCCGGCACGTATCTCATCGCACCTGTGCAAACACAAGGCAGTGACCCTCAGGAACCTGATGTTCAGGTGTATTGGTCACGCCTAATGTGGCAACATGCGTCATCCAACTTGAGTTGGGCCGCGAACCATAATAGTTTGCTGGCATCTTCGTAACTTGACCGTGGCCCTTCTAACGACCCAGGCCCGGTCTTCTAGCCTGCTTACCCGTGAAACCTAGCCTGAGTCACAGCTCCGCCGTTGGCGCGCGCCTCGCACGTTGGAGGCGAGGATGACCACCCATGTACTCTGGGTCTTGGTCCACTCGCTGGCGCTTGTGGTCTTTGTGAACCGGTATGTCGCCGGCGTGCTCCTGCGGCTGATCCGCGGCAAGAACTGGGACGAGGTCCGCACCGACGCCTACGAGCCGACGGTGACGGTCGTGATCCCGATGTTCAACGAGGGCGTCGCGATCAAAGAGACGCTGCAGAGCCTCCTCGATTCGGACTATCCAGCGCACAAGCTGAAGATCGTCTGCATGGACGATTGCTCGACGGACAACAGCTACGACCTCGCGCGCGAGATGGCGCGCGGCTCGAACGGCCGGTTGAAGGTCATTCGCAACCGCACGAACCTCGGCAAGCGCCGCTCGATCAACCGCGCCGTCCGTGAGTCCGAGGCGGAGATCATCGTCTCGGTCGACTCGGACGTCGTCGTCGACGCGAACGCGATCCACCAACTGGTCCTCCGGTTCACGAGCGATCGGATCGCCGCGGTCGGCGGTTGGGTCGACATCCGCAACAAGCAAGACAACTGGCTCACCCGGATGCAGGTGGTGAAGTACTGGTACGGCTACTTCTTCATGAAGAACCTCGAGTGGGGGTTCCGCCGCGTGATGTGCCTGTCGGGCTGCCTCACGGCGTATCGCCGCAGCGTCCTCGTCGAGCTCGAGCCCGTGCTCGAGAAGCGCTCGATCCTCGGCGTGCCGATCAAGTACGGCGAGGACCGGTTCTTGACCCGGCAGATCGTCAAGGCCGGTTACCTGACGACGATGACGCTCGACGCACGCTGCCGGACGTTCGTTCCGAACACGCTCGCCGCCTATTTTTCGCAGCAGCTCCGGTGGCGCCGCTCGAACCTGGTCGATTACGCTGGGGCGTTTAGCCACGTGTGGCGGCTCAACCCGGTGCTCGCGATTCACTTCTTCGCGCAGTTCGCGCTGCTGATCGCCTACCCGCTCGCAGTGATCCGCGCGCTCGGCTCGCATCACTTCTTCCCGGCTCTCAAGATCCACCTCGCGCTCGTCGCGATGTTCGGTCTGTACTATCGCTGGCGCGTCCGTAACCGGCCCGCCGAGGAGCGCGTAGGCGCGCTGTCGTTCATGCCGCTGTCTTTGCTGATGCCCGTGACGTACGCGTTGCTCACGCCGCTCGCGCTGTTCACGCTCGATTCAGGTAGCTGGGAGACCCGCGGCCACGAAGTTCCCGAGGCCG
>JAQBQF010000137.1 GCA_028287115.1 Myxococcales bacterium | reverse complement strand
CTTCACGGTGTGCGTCGCCTTCGCACCGCCGGCGCCGATCAGATCGACGATGTAGCTGCCCGCGGCCAGCACGCAGTCTGCGGGCAGTGCGAGATCGGTGCAGTGCGGCGCGCCGGACACCTTGACCTTGCCTTCGAGGTTCGACTCGATGTGCAGCGTGACACCCTCGACGAGCTTGCCGGATTTTTCGACGCCATCGGAGCCGCGCGCCGGCGTGAACGGCTCGATCACGTACGGAACGTGGTGCGGCAGCGTCAACATGAAGTGCTGCAGCTTGCTCGGTTCGACGAGCACCTCCGCCGGTGTCGTGACGCCCGCGATCAGCTGACCGTTCTGCACGATCTGCGCGCCCGGTGGATCGGAGACGAATCGAACGCGCGCGAAGTCATCGGAGACCGCGAGCGGCTGGACGAGCCGCATCTCCTTGCCCGGTCCGGGCACTTCGAGTCGCGCGAGCGCGTCGTGATAGCCGGCACGCTTGAACGAGACCGCGACCGCCGTGCCGGGCGTCAGGTTCGTGAGCGTCAGCGGAGTCTCGCCGACTGACTTGCCGCCGATCTCGACCCTTGCACCGGTCGGTTGCGAATCGAGCACGACCGTCGCGGCGAGCGCTTGCAGCTCGAACGTCACCTGGTTCGCGCCATCGTGCGGCTGGACGACGGCTTGTTTCGCCTCGTAGCCGTCGAGGCGCGCGACCACCGGATACGCCCGTCCGATCTCGAGATCGCCGACCGCGAGCGTGCCTTCCGTGGCGGTTCCGGCGTTACGGCCTTCGATCTCGATCGTCGCGCCCTTCGGAATCGTCGAGAAGGTGACATGTGTCTTGTGCGTGCCGCCCATCAGGCGCGGCCATGCGGCGATCGTGATGAGGCCAAACAGCAGCAGGATTGCGGCGGATAACGCGAACACGATCCCGCGCGGAGGCGGCGCGGCCTGCGTTCGTGCGCGCCGCTCGACGGGATGAGGCGTACCCGCCGGCAGCCGGCGCGAGGGACCGCTCGCGAGCCGTCCGGCCGCATCGATCCGCTCCATGAAGAAGCCGAACTGTTCGAGCTGCAGCTTCGGCGTCTCGAGATCGAACACGCACGCCGCTTCGGTCGCCACACCTGGCAACACGTTGAAGTACACGACCGTCGACGAATTGACGATCATGTAGAGGCCAAGCCCCGCGCCTCCCGCCTTGCGATCGATCTGCTGCTCGTTATGCAGGCACTTGTGCAAGTAGCGCAGCACGGTCGAACGCTCGAGCGTGCCGAACGCGTCACGCACGGTGAGTGCGAACTGCTTGCCGTCGCATGCGTACTGCACGACGACCTTCTGCTCGACGCGCAGTGAGATCCGCGTCTTCGTCGGGATCTCCGAGAAGATCTGCTCGCCCTGCTCGTCGACGGGCGCGTCGTAGAGCGCGTTCATCAGCATCTCGTCGAGGCATTGCTCGATCGATTCGCGATACTTGCGGCGCACGCCCATCACCTCGGCAAACTCCGAGATCTGCGAGATGCACAGCGACTTCTCCTGGTAGTCGCCGACGAGCTGCGAGTGGATCTGCGTCCCCCACAGCACCAGCTTCTCGAGGCCGAAGATATCGCCGGCGAGGATCCGCGTCGCCATCGCCGAGAGCTGACGCGAGTCGAAGTCCTCCGCGACCATCATCCCGGCGACGCGATCCGAGGCCTGCATGATGTCGACGACCGCCGCCAGATTCGAGCGCGGCAGGATCGCGATCACCCGACACTCGCCGGTGAGCCTCGGCAGGATCTCGGCAGACGCGCCCGCGAGATCGCCATCGAGGTGCATCACGCACAGCGCCGCCTGCAGGTCGCCGCCGCCGAGCGAATCGAGTGTTTGATGCGTGTCGACCGCGCCGCCCGCGGCCTTCAGCGCCGTCGCGAGCTGCTTCCCGAACGCCTTCTCAGGCGAGACGGCGATGATTCGCCGAGCGAGCACCGTCGACAATCGTACTGTAGTTGGTCGCCTCGCGACACTTCGGCCCGCTTATCGAAGCGGTTCAGGAAACGGCTTAGAACAGCACCTGGCCCTGAACGCCGATGATGAAGCCAAAATTGTCCTGCGACAGGTACCGATGCCCGACGAGATCGATCCGCTGCGAGTGGAGCGGGTTGACCTCCGCGGTGCCCGGCGTGACGAGGTCGTTCGGATCGGTCTCGCAGCCGGTCGTGACCGTCGCGCTGCAGGTCGGCTGATCGACGCCGGCATCCGCGAACGTGATCACGTGATCCGTCTTCCACACGATGTCCGCGAGCGCGGCAAAACTGACGTGCGGACCGAGCTCGGTGCGCAACGCGAACCGCGCCGCGGTCTCGAGATAATTCTCGACGTTGGTGATGCCCGGGTGGCTCATCGCCTGGATGCCCGGCATCGTGGGGTCTGCGTCGAGGATCAAGGGGCCGGTGCCGCGGCTATCGCCGGCGAGCGCGAACGGCTCCCACATCTCCGTGTAATCGCGGCCCTCGAAGTGCGCGACGACCCGCGTTCCGAGATCGAGGCTGATCCGGTTCTGATCGACGCCGTTGTCGATCGCGTAGGCTTGAAAGCCGAACGCGACGCCGGCTTGCTGGCCCTTGCCGGTGTTCGTGGCGCCGAACCCCGGGTTGGCGAACAGCGAGTCCGACTTGGTCCCGATCGGCGTCTGCCAGAACAGCTCGACCCAAGGCTCGGCCCAGCCGAGGCGCCGATCGAAGCTCGTCCATAGCCGGAGCTCGTGAACGCCGTAGCCGACGCCGGTCTCACTCGAAGGCGAAGCCGGATCGAACTTCATCGTCTTGCCAAACGCGAGGCGGACCTCGGCGCCGAGCCTCCAGGTCGGTTTCG
This sequence comes from Myxococcales bacterium, assembly GCA_028287115.1. GTDB lineage: Bacteria > Myxococcota_A > Polyangia > Haliangiales > Haliangiaceae > JABFXX01. Next base: position 1,260 of record JAQBQF010000137.1, on the reverse strand, counting down.
TGTCGTCCTTCGCCTGGTTCATCGGCGCGTAGCCGAGGCCGAGGTGGATCTGATCGAGACCATGGCGATTGACGCCGCGAAACACGAGATCGCCGGGGGGCGGCGTCGACGGATCGCGTGCGTCGTACCCGGCTGCCGGGATGATGCCGTCGAGGAACGTCGACGCCGTGCGATCGACGCCGGTATCGAGCCGCAGCTCGCGCGCTTGCTCGATCACGATCGGCAGCGCGGCCGAGATCCACAGGTCGTGATACAGGCCGACATCGACGTGCGGCGTGACCGTGTGGCGGAACTGCTTGAACCTGAGCTCGTGATGCGTCGGCAGCGGACCGAGCGGATCCGCACCCGGATCGCCGACGTGCTCGCGCAGGACCAGCGACTGGTCTTGCTCGTATTCGTAGTCGACGCTCATGAAGATCGCGGTCGACGATCCGGCGACGCCGACCCACGCGCCGGGATCCGCGATGCTCGGCACGATCGACGCGGGGTTCGCGCGCCCGACGGACGGCAGTGCGCAGATCGCGGCGCAGATCGCGAGCAAGCGAGAGAAGTGTGAGCGATCCACCCTAGGTGGCAGCCTATCACAGCGCGCTTCGAACGAACCACGGCACAGCGCGCGCGCCGAGCTTCAATGGACCTCGCACAGCTCGATGAGGCGCATGCCGTTCGGGTCGGCTTTCATTCGATGTTCTTCCTCTTCTTCCCAGACCTTGTCGTCGATGAAGCTGTCCACGGTCGACATCGATTTGAGGTCGGTCTCGAGCCCGGCTGATTTCGAGGCCAGCACTTCCTCGAGCGACTTGCAGTCCGCTTTGACCTTGATGTTCGCCGCGGCCGTAAGGAGCTCCGTCATGAAGGCGCGACGCTTGATGATCGGTGGCGGCGGGTCCGCACGCTGACCGACCGCAACGATCGCCGCGGAGATCTTCGTCCACGCCGCGTCCTTCTGCATGGCTTCGCAGCCGGTGTCCATACGGATGGGCAGAGCGACTTCATTGATCAGCTTGGCGAGCGAAGCGTCGTGCTCGTGCTGCCAGGCCGCGACCACGGCGGCCGAGCCACTCGTGCGTGCGGTCGTCGCTGCCGGCGTCTTCGCGGCGAGATCGGCGATCAAAGCGGTCGCGGCGGGCGTGTAGGCATCGCACTTCGGATGACCGTCCTGCAGGACGACAAACGGGCGAAGCGTCTCCAGCGAGCTCGCAACGGCGTCGAGCGCGGTGGTCGGCGCCGGCTCGGCCGCCGGTGGCTTCGTTGACGTAC
>JAQBQF010000205.1 GCA_028287115.1 Myxococcales bacterium | reverse complement strand
TCTTTGTTACGTGTGGCGCGTCGCGGCCGGCTTGGGTCGTGGCTGCTCCTGATCGTCGTATCGGCGTTCGCAGTTGCGCCGATTCTCTGGATCTTCATCACGGCCTTCAAGCCGCCGAACGAGATCTACACGGCGCCTCCGACCTGGATTCCGCACCACCCCACGCTCGCGAGCTTCCACTACATCGCTGAGCGCGCGCCGTTCGCCATCTACCTCCGCAACAGCGTGCTCGTCGCCCTTGGCACCACAGCTATCGGATTGGTCTTCGGCGGGCTCGCGGGCTACGCGTTCTCTCGATTCGATTTCCCGGGCAAACGGCCGATCCTGTTCGGCATCCTCGCCACGCAGATGTTCCCTTCCGTCCTCCTGATCGTGCCGCTGTTCGAGCTCATCAAGCGCATGCAGCTTCTAGACACGCCGTATGCACTGATCCTCTCGAACATCACCTTTGCATTGCCTCTCGGTATCTGGCTGCTGAAGGGATCGTTCGATCAAGTACCGCGGGAGCTCGACGAGGCCGCGATGATCGACGGCCTCGGCCATCTGGGCGCGCTATCCCGCGTGGTTGTGCCTGTGTCCCTGCCCGGTCTCGTCGCGACCGCCATCTTTCTCTTCATTGCCTCGTGGGACGAGTTCGTCTTCGCGCTGACCTTTACGAGCAGTGACAGCGCACGAACACTGCCCGTCGGGTTGAGCTTGCTCACGAGCTCATACGAGGTCCAGTGGGGCCACCTGGCGGCCATGTCGGTGATGGTGACTATCCCTGTGCTGGTGCTCTTCATGGTCATTCAGCGCGGACTTGTCGGTGGCGCGCTCTCGGGTGCTGTGAAGGGCTAGTGGACGCCGTTCAGCTCGAGCGCCGGCTCCTGCGAGTCGGCGAGAGGCTGGTTCCGCTCATCGCGGGAGAGGTGCAGTTCTGGCGCCTCGATCCCTCTGACTGGGAGCCTGCCCTCCGGACCGTTGCCGATGAAGGGATACCGATCGTCTCGACGTACCTGTCGTGGCGTCGACACGCACTCGCACCTGACGCCCCTTTTGCATGGCGCCACGACGAGCGCCTCAACGTTCGCCGCTTTCTCAGCATGTGCGCGTCACACGGCTTGCTCGTGCAACTCAAGCCTGGCCCGTGGATCTGCGCTGAAGAACCGAATGGTGGCTATCCCGACTGGCTTCTCGCCGATGAGCACCTACTCGCGCTCGACGCGAACGACAAACCTCTGTCCGGCTACAACGCACCCTTTCGCCACCCGGTCCCGTGCTACCTCCACCCGCGCTATCTCGCGCATGCGCGCCATTGGATTCAGATAGTCCACGACCACGTCCGCGAGTTCATTCACCCATACGGGCCCGTAGCGCTCATCCAACTCGACAACGAACCGAGTTATTGCTTCCGCGACGGCATGTACGAAGCCGACTACCACCCCGTCGCGCTTCAAGCCTTCGCGCAATGGACGCTCGAGCGCTACGAGGGATCGCTCCGTCGCATCCAACGCGCGTGGGAGATGGAGGTGTCTAGCGAGGAGAGCATCAAGCCTCCACGGCTTCCTTTGGTTGGCGTCGACGCAGGTTCAGGTAGGTGGCGCCGCGAGCACGATTGGATCTGCTTTCGCGAGTGGTTGCTGGGAGAGCACTTGCGTCGCCTGCGCGAGCATCACGAAGCTGCAGGTGCCACGTCGACACTGTTCACGGTCAACTACAACACGCATCTGGTCGACGAGGTACCGCAGTCGTCCGCCGTACTTCACACGGCAACCGGAGCGATCGGTGGGATGGATCACTACTACGAGCCACCGCTCGACGCCGATGACCTTCTCGCCGTTGCTCGCTCCACCGCACTCGCGCGAGCGAACGGCGAGCCGCTTCCGTGGTCACCTGAGCTCCAGGCCGGTATTTGGCGCTCGCCCGGCGAGCAGGTCGCCTACCCCGATCCAACTGCTGAGGAGCAGGAGCTTTACTACCTCGCGGCACTTGCCTTTGGTCTGAAAGGGCTCAACTTCTACATGCTCGTCAACCGTGAGAATTGGGAATTTGCGCCGATCGATCCCGCGGGCGCGGTAAGCGCGCACCTGACCGGCGTTCGCACGATCGTCCGACTCATCGCACAACTTCCGGAATTCGGGGAGTTCGAACCCGTCTCGCCAGTCGCTCTCGCCTGGCAGGTCTCGTACGCTCGCGATGCCTATGCAGCCGGGTCTGACGTCCCACGAAGCTTGCCGTACGACGTGATGACCGGAGCATTCAGCGCATTGACGCGCGCCGGGTATCTGCCCCGCATCTGGAACACCGAGCGGGAGCCGCCCGACGACATCGCCGCGGTCGTCACGCCGACAGCGTCGTACATGTCCCGCGACGTCCAAGAGCACCTGGCCGAAATGCAACGAAAAGGCGTTCGCGTCATCTTGCTGGGCGAACCGCCTCGCGTAGATGAAGAAGGAAAGCCGTGTGAAGTACTTGCCGACGCGTTGGTAACGAATCATGTCGACTCGCAGTCAGCAACCACAGGCATGCTTCACGCGCTGCGCACAGGCGGAGTCGAGGCACCGGTAAGCGTGGCAGAGCATGACGGGTTCGCGGTTCTCCAAAAAGCGGGCAACCGCCAACTTCTATTCGTTCTGAACGCACGGGCCGAACGCCGTAAATTTCGGCTTCGATTTGCGAGCGAGGCCGTCACCGCGCTCCTGCCGCTGAGTGGCGACAACGCCGTCTCCGTTGCCGGCCGGGCCGCAGAGATCGGACTCGGGCCGCACGCCGGCGCGGTTTTCGAAGTTGCGACGTAGTTGAGCTTCCGCGGCGAGGCGGTAGGCAAACCAGTGACTTTTGCTTCCGTCGGCCTTCTGCGAGCTGGACCGTACCTCTTGTCGTCGCCGGCGTTCCTGCGGCAAAGGTTCGGCGCCTTACCTTTCTGCTACTCTTTAGGTACGTAACCATCAGGTACCGAAGGAGTTTGGCAAATGAGCGCAGCTGTGTCCGATCGAATCGAGTCCCACGTCTGGCGGATCGGATTCGTCGTGATCGTCGGGTCGATCATGTCCATCCTCGACACGACGATCGTCAACGTCGCGTTGGAGAAGCTCGGGAGCGATCTGCACAAATCGATCGCCAATACGCAGTGGGTGATCACCGGCTACATGCTCTCGCTCGCTGCGGTGATTCCGGTCACCGGCTGGGCCGCGCGACGCTTCGGCGCGAAACCCGTCTACCTCCTTTCACTGGTGCTCTTCATCTTGGGCTCGGCGCTCTGCGGCGTCGCGCAGTCGCTCGATCAGCTGATCGTCTTCCGCGTCATCCAGGGCATCGGCGGCGGCATGATCCTGCCGCTCGGCCAGCTGATGATGGCGACCGCTGCCGGCCCGAAGCGAATGGGCCGCGTGATGAGCATCGTCGCGGTGCCGGCCATGCTCGGGCCGATCCTCGGCCCGACGATCGGCGGCCTGATCGTCGACAACGCGAGCTGGCGCTGGATCTTCTACGTCAACCTCCCGATCGGGGCCATCGCCTTCTTCGCGTCGCTGCGAACGCTGCCGCGCGTCGAGCGCCAGC
>JAQBQF010000204.1 GCA_028287115.1 Myxococcales bacterium | reverse complement strand
GGTGCCACCGACGCGCCAGGCGCTGCCGACCCGCGGCACGACGCTGACGTGCACGCCGGCGATCGCGCCGAACCGTGATCGCGGTCCGACATCGACGGGCACGGTCACCTCGAGATCATCGCGACGTGGTGCCGTGATGAACACCGGGGTGCTCACGGCGGCCGGAATCGCTTCGAGGCTGATCACGATCGCTGTCTTCTCGCCGGCGGCGATGTTCGCGGTCTTCGAATCGGGCTTGAAGCCGTCCTTGCGCGCTTGCACCGTGAACGAACCGGGAGGCACCCGCCACAGCGTCGACGACGAGGCGGGGACCCACTCGTCGGTGAACTTGACCTCTGCATCCGCGGGCGTCACGGAGACTTCGAGGCGACCGACAGACTTGTCGAGATCCGCGAGCACGTCGGTGACTTCGGCGTGGCGGGCGGGGTCGCTGTCTTTCGAGATCAGATAATGCTGATACGCGTTCGCGGCGTCGGCGCGGCGATCGAGGAGCTTCAGCGTGGTCCCGATGTTGAGGAGGATCTTCGCGCTCTGGAGTCGCGAGTACGCATCTTTGAATACGGCGAGCGCGCCTAGGTAGTCCTTCGCCTCGAGGAGCTTGACGCCCGATTGCATCAGCGACTTCGCGTACGCGACATCGTTGTTCGCCGGAGGAGCGGGCTGCGCGGAGGCAATCTGCGGGACCAGGCTCGCGAGCAAGATCGCGAAAGTGGAGCGTGCATGCATTGTGCGGCTCAGATATCGGTCTCGATCAGGATGTGGCCCGAGCCTTTGCCCTTGTCAGGCTTGGGCGGCTTCTGAGCCTCGGGTCTTTGCGGCGGCTTCTTCGGCTTGTCGACGTGCGGCGTCTTCACAACTGCCGGACGCACGACGACCGGCTTCGGGTCTGGTTTCGGATCGGGCACGGGCGTTGGCGCGGCAACCGGCGTTGGCGGCGTTGCCGCCGAGGTCGGCGTCGGTGCAACCACGGGCGGCGCGATCGGAGCGGGCGGCGCGATCACCGGAGCGGCTTGCACGGGCTCGGGTTGCGGAACCTTGGCGAGCTCCGGCTGCTTCGCCGGTTGCGAGCTCGAGTCACTCTTTCGCATCGCCATGAAGCCGACGCCGCCACCGACCAGGACCACCGCGCAGAGTCCCGCGATCCACACGCCTCGTCGCGATCGCGGCACATCGAGGATCGCGCTCGCGGCACCGCTGAGCGTCGTCGGTGAGATCGTGCGTTGCGGATGGGTCGAGCTCGCGAGCGATTCCGTTCCCGGAAGCGATGCGAGCGTCGCATCCATCGCCACGGAAGGTGGCGTGTGGCGGACCGGCGTCGCCGACTGCGGCGAGGTCCCCGGGTCCAGCGTGGATGACGAGGACGGGCTCGCCCCGGTTCCCGGGATCGGCGTCGATGTCGCGCGAAAATCTGGTAGGTCGCTGAGCGATTCGCGCGTCACACCCGTCGGGCTCGTGTTCGTGATCCAACCTTGATTTGTCGCGATCGCGGTGAGTCGCTGGCCGAGCTCTTTCGCGGTCTGCGGCCGCTGCGCGGGCTCCTTCGCGAGCAACGCCATGATCAGGTTTTCCGAGGGCGCGGAGATCGCAGGCGCGTACTTGCGTGGCGAGTCCGGCTGGGTCAGCAGGTGCGCGCCGATCAGCTCGCCCGCACCCTCCGCGATGAACGGCGGCCGACCGCACAGAAGCTCGTAGAAGATACAGCCGAGCGAATACAGATCCGCGCGCAGATCGATGTTGCCTGTGCCGCGACACTGCTCGGGAGACATATACGTCGGTGTTCCCATCACCGCGCCGGTCTTGGTGCCGCTGCCGGCGGGCCCGAGATCGGTCAGCTTGGCGATGCCGAAATCGAGCAGCTTCGGTCGTTCGCCGCTCGCTGCCTCGGGATCGGGGACCAAGAAGATGTTGTCGGGCTTGAGATCGCGATGAACGATGCCCTTGGCATGCGCCGCGCCGAGTGCGCTGCACATCGACTTGAGGAGCATCGCCGCTTCGCCTTCTTCCATGCGGCCGCGGCTCTTGAGCCGCTGTGCGAGCGACATGCCCTCGAGGAACTCCATGATGATGAACGCGTCGCCGGAGGGCAGATAACCGAAGTCGAAGACCTCGACGATGCCCGGGTGTTTGATCTGCGTCGTCGCCTTCGCTTCGTTGAAGAACCGGTTGACGATGTCGCGGTTGTTGCAGAGCTCCGGGTGCAATACCTTGACGGCCGCGAGCTTGCCGATCAGGACGTGCTCGGCTTTGTAGACCGTCCCCATGCCGCCGATGCTCACCTTCTCGGTGACGCAGTAGCTGCCGACGGTGGTCCCGATCATCGCGCTGATCATCACGGGTGAGAGGACACCTGTCAAACCGAAGCTTCGTGATCGTGCCTACACGGCACGACATCACGGGAGCTAATTACAGAAACTCTGGAATGCAGCGATCTCGTTCTGCGGGTTCATGTTGCAGTTCGCGAGCGCGGGAATCGATGCCGAGAGCGTGCAAGCAGATGAGGCTTGGACGCAGTTCGACAACCACCCGCACATGCAATCAGTCGTCGTCGTGGTCCCGGTGAGGCCCATGCCGAACCCGACCGCGCCGATCGCATCGTTCGCGGCTTTCTGCGTGCCGCCCGCGTCATCGAACACCCAGCCCAGATCGTTCTTGTTGGTATCGCCGCAGTCGAGCTTCTGCACGGCGAACCGATATTGGATCGCGACCATCGCCTCGGTCCCGCCGAATCCGATCATCACGTACGGTCCCGCGGCCGGGCGCGTGGTCACGATCGAGATGCTCGGATAAGCCGCGAGGCCTGCTTTGACCGCGTTCGTCACGTCGACGATCAGCTGCGCGCGATTTGCATTGTTCGCGAGATATCCGGGCATCGTCGCGGTCGTGATCGGTTGTGTCACCCCCATCCACGAAGCATGGTTCTGCGTCGCATCGCTCGTCGTTGCTTTGGTCAGCGTCGCCCCGTCGAAGTTCAAGTACAGCACGCGGCCGGTCGCGCACGCAGGAGCCGCGTCGATGCTGACGGCTGCGTCGGCCGCAGCAGAGCCGCTCGCATCTTGATCCGATCCATTCGATCCGGACGCGTCGACGTTCGACGCTTGGTTCTCGAGTTGTGCGTGACAGCCGACCGCGCACACCGTGATCATCGCGAGCGCGATCGCCCTCCAGTTCATGTTTCAAATGTATCCCGCGTAAGTCGTGAATACGACTGGGGATCGATCCACCACGTGGGGTGGCTAGTCCCCCCAGAGTTGACCTCAGCGGAGGCGGTCGCGGAGTGCCTGATTGACCGCGGCCGCGTCGGCGCTCGGGATCCGTTTCATCACCTGGCCGACGAAGAAGCCCAAGAGGCCGGTCTTACCTGCCTTGTACTGCTCGGCTTTATCGACGTTGGCGCCGATCACCGCGTCGACTTGTGCATGGATCTGCGCGACGGGCACGGCCTCGGTTGCCTGGCCCGACGCGACCTCGGAGACCCGCTTGCCGGTCACGATCATCTCCGGCAGCGCGTGCTTCGCGCTAGTCGGGCTGAGCTTGTCGTCCGCGAGCGCCTGGATCAGCTCGGCGAACCGCTTCGCGTCGAGTTGCACGCCGGCGAGCTCCTTGCCGGCGAGTGCGCGCGGAAGCTCGTTGATCAGCCACTTCGCGGTGAGGTCCGGCGGGCAGCCAAGCTCGATCGTCTCGTCGAACAGCGCCGCGATCGTGCGATCACCCGCCAGTAAGTCCGCCCATTCTTCAGAGACGCCCGGCAACGTCGCGAACTTGTCGAACGAAGCCGCGAGTACCGGATCACGCGCGCGCGCTTCCGTCCGGTATTCCGCCGGTGACTTGCTCTTCGGGCGCGTCTTGGCCTTCGCGTTCTCTTTCTTCTCGGCCGCCGGATGAGCCTCTGCTTCGGGCTTCTTGTCGAACGTATCGCGCAGCGTGACGATGCGATTCAGCACGAGCGCTCCGGGCTTCGAGTCCTGATCGACGATGAAGTAGCCGACGCGTTCGAGCTGCCAGCGCGATCCGAGCTCCGCGGCTGCGAGTGAAGCCTCGAGCCGCGCTCCGTGGACGATCTCGAGCGACTTCGGATCGATCTGCTCGAGAAAATCGCCGCCGCCTTCCTCGGGCTTGGCAACCTTGAACAGACGATCGTAGAGCCGAACCTCGGCGGGCACGCTCGTCGCCGCGTCGACCCAATGGATCACACCGGAGACCTTGCGATCGGTTGGATTCTTGCCGTGCTTGGTCGCTTCGTCGATCGACGCGCGAAGCTTCGTGACCTCGCCCGCCGCATCGCGCCCGGTGACTTCGAGCGCGGTGATGCAGAACGCGTGGCGCAGGCGCACCGTGCGCCCGGGCGCGAGCCGCTGATAGCCGGCCGGCGGCTCGTCACGCCAATCGTCGCGGTCGATATAGATCCGACTTCCGATCGGCACCTTGCGCGAGCCCGGCTTGCCGACATCGGGCGGGAAGTAAGGCGCATCGATCAACTGGCCGCCGGCGCTGTCCTGCGCCGGATCCCCGACGAGCTCGACCTCGATCGGCCGCAGCACACCCATCACGCGCGGTGCGGCGTGGTTGAGATCGTCGCGCACGCAGAACTCGAGCTTGCCGATATCGACCGTCGAGTTCGCCTTCGAGACGCCGACCATGTCGATGAATGCGCGGATCGCGGCGGGGCTGTAGCCGCGGCGCCTCAGTGCCGCGAGCGTCGGCATTCGCGGATCGTCCCAGCCCGAGACGTGCTTGCCCTGGACGAGCGTCAGCAGCTTGCGCTTGCTCATCACCGTGTAGTCGAGCGCGAGCCGCGCCATCTCGTATTGATGCGGACGTGGCTGCCACGGACCGGTGTTGTCGAGGACCCAATCGTAGAGCTCGCGGTTGTTCTCGAACTCGAGCGTGCAGATCGAGTGCGTGATGCCCTCGAGCGCGTCCTCGATCGGGTGCGCCCAGTCGTACATCGGATAGATGCACCACTGATCTCCGCTGCGATGGTGATGCGCATGGCGGATCCGATAGAGCAGGGGATCGCGCATCTTCATGTTCGCGGATGCCATGTCGATCTTCGCGCGCAGCACGCGTGCGCCGTCTGGAAATTCGCCGGCCTTCATCCGGCGCAGGAGATCGAGGTTGTCGTCGGGCGAGCGGTCGCGGAACGGGCTCGGCGTGCCCGGCTCTGACAGCGTGCCGCGATATTCTTTGATCTGTTCCTCGGTCAGGTCGCAGACGTACGCCTTGCCCTCGCGCACGAGCCTCTCGCCGAGCTCGTACATCTTGGGAAAATAGTCTGCCGAGAACAGCACCGACGCCGGCGAGAACCCGAGCCATCGGACGTCGCGCTCGATCGAGTCGACGTACTCGACATCTTCTTTGGTCGGGTTCGTGTCGTCGTAGCGGAGGTTGCAGATGCCCTGGTAATCCTGCGCGACTCCGAAGTTGACGCAGATCGACTTCGCGTGACCGATGTGGAGGTAGCCGTTCGGCTCCGGAGGAAACCGCGTCGCGATGCGCTGGTAGCGACCGGCGCTGAGATCGGCGTCGATGATGTCGCGGATGAAGTCGTTGCGCTCGGCGGCCATAGCGGGCGCAGTCTACACGCAAGCCACGCGCGCGACGAGATCGAGCGATCGGCCTCCCTGAACGGCTATGGTGGAGCTCTGATGAGGTCGCGCGCTCTGGCCCCTCGGTGTCAGCGGTGCAGTAGCGAGTAGATGACGATCGTCACGACCGTTCCGAATAGTGACTTGAGAAACCCGGATCCGGGATCGGGGATGCCGAGCGGGACCGTGACCGCATGCTCGGCGCCGATCCAGACGTGAATTCCTTATCGGCTCCGTTCGCGGCCATCACGATTTCGGCGGTCCCGATCGGGACGCCGTCGACGATGATCCGTTGCGTGTGCACGTTGTCGACGACGAGTAGGCCATTGATCGCGACCGAGACGTCGGAGGCCGGCTGGGTCATCTGGAGCACGAGCGTTCCGGATAGGTCTCCGGGCGGGCTCGGGTAGTGAGCGCGCACGTCGGCGTGAGCGCAGCCTACGACCAGGTAGATCAGCCAAGATGCCGTGATAAGGCGCATGGACGTTCGTCACGCGAGGCGCTCAGCCCGTTGCTTTCAGGCAACCGCCGACCGGCGACCCTCGTCGTAGGATCACGGCGACGACACTCGATCGCGCGTAGCGGAGCGGCTACCTTCCGCGCGTATGGCGCGCATCAACGAGCACTACGCGAAGCTGCCCGCGAGCTACTTGTTTCCCGAGATCGGTCGCCGCGTTCGCGCGTATCAGGCCGAGCACCCCGATGCGAAGGTGATCCGGCTGGGCATCGGCGATGTCACCGAGCCACTCGCGCCGGCGATCGTTGCGGCGATGCACGCCGCGGTCGACGAGATGGGCAAGCGCGAGACGTTTCGCGGTTACGGACCCGAGCAGGGTTACGATTTCCTCGTCGACGCGATTCGCAAAGCGGACTACGCCTCGCGCGGGGTCGAGATCGCGGCGGACGAGATCTTCGTCAGCGATGGTTCGAAGTGCGACAGCAGCAACATCCAGGAGATCTTCGCGCTCGCGGCGCGCGTCGCGGTCACCGATCCCGTGTATCCGGTGTACGTCGACTCGAACGTGATGGCGGGTCGCACCGGTCCGAGCGGTGCAGATGGTCGCTATCCCGGCCTCGTGTATCTCGTCGGCAACGAGGCCAACGGGTTTCAGCCCGAGCCGCCGGCAGAGGCTGTCGATGTCGTGTACTTGTGCTCGCCGAATAATCCGACCGGCACCGTCGCGACGCGCGCGCAGCTCGAGCGCTGGGTCGCGTGGGCGCGCAAGCACGATGCCGTGATCTTGTTCGACGCGGCGTACGAGTCGTACATCTCCGATCCCGCACTACCGCGCTCGATCTACGAGATCGAAGGTGCGAAGGAGTGCGCGATCGAGCTCCGCAGCTTCTCGAAGCGCGCGGGCTTCACGGGCGTGCGCTGCGCATTCATCGTCGTGCCAAAGACGGTCACGGGGACAGATCCCGCGGGTAAGCGCGTGTCGCTCAACGCGCTGTGGGCACGCCGGCACACGACAAAGTTCAATGGCGCTTCGTATGTCGTGCAGCGCGGCGCTGCGGCAGCGTACTCACCGGAGGGACTCGCGCAGACGCAGCAACAGATCGCGTTCTACATGGAGAACGCCCGCCTCTTGCGTGAGGGACTCACGGCCGCGGGCTTCACGATCTTCGGAGGTACGCACGCGCCGTACCTGTGGCTCCGCACGGCGAACGGAGCTTCGTCGTGGGAGTTCTTCGATCGACTGTTGAACGAATCACAGATCGTCGGAACGCCCGGCGCGGGATTCGGCCCCGCGGGCGAAGGATATTTCCGCCTCTCGGCATTCAACTCCCGCGCGAACATCGAAGAGGCGATCGGCAGGATCCGTCGGGCGTTCCGCTGATATGCTGGGGCCCTACGCCAAGCTCCGCTGCGGTATCTATCAGGCGGGGACGGGCGTCACGATCGTCCACGACTACGGCGGCGAGCCGAGGGCACGATGATGAACACACGCTGGACGATCGAGCACGGGATGTCGGTTCGCCGGATCGGCGAGGGGCCGGAGCTCGTGTGGATTCACGGCCTCGGCGAATCATCGACCTCGTTCGAGTCGAGTGTCGTGGCGCTCCCGGGGTTCACTCACGTGTTGCCCGACCTTCCCGGTTACGGGCGATCGGCGTGGCCCACACAAGTCGTCAACCTCGACGAGCTCGCGTCGATGCTCGCGAAGTGGCTCGCCGAGAGGCCGCCCGCGATCGTGATCGGCCACTCGATGGGCGGCGTGCTCGCGCTGCTGATCGCGGAGCGTGCGCCGGTGCGCGCGATCGTCGATATCGAAGGCAACCTCTCGAAGGGCGACTGCACGTTCAGCGGTAAGGCCGTCGTGTATTCGCGCGAAGACTTCGCCGAGAGAGGTCTCGGCGAGCTTCGCCACTGGATCTACGAGATGGGATTTCCCGATCCGCCGTTGCGCGGCTACTTCGCCGCCATGTCGATGGCGTGTCCCGACGTGTTTCATCAGCACGCGCTCGATCTCGTCGAGCTCAGCAAGTCGGAAGTCCTCGCGGCGCGTCTCGCGAAGCTCTCGGTCCCGGCACTCTACGTCGCGGGCGTCCCCGACGGCATCTGCATGCGTAGCCGCGCACTGCTGATGGAGCACAAAGTGCGGTGGGTCGGCATCGAAAAAGCCGCACACTGGGTCTACGCCGATCAGCCCGAGCAGTTCATCAAGGAAGTCACGGCGTTTCTTCAGGGCGTGTAACCGGTCCACCGGGAGATGGCGCCGGTAGTCCGGTGGTCGGCTGCGCCTGTTCGGTGCTCGGTTGCGGTTGTCCGGTGCTTGGCTGCCCGGTGCTCGGTTGTCCGGTGCTCGGTTGTCCGGTGCTCGGCTGTCCGGTGCTCGGTTGCGGCTGTCCGGTGCTCGGTTGCGGTTGCCCGGTGCTTGGCTGCCCGGTGCTCGGTTGTCCGGTGTCCGATGTTCCGGCGCTCGGCTGTCCGGCGCTCGGCTGTCCGGTGCTCGGCTGTCCGGAATTCGGAAGCACCTGCTCGTCGGACGCGCCGAGTTGATCGAGCGATTCGCGTTCTTGTGCGGCATCGATCAGGCCTTGCATGCGAAACAGCCGGATGATGCGGACCGCCTTCCTCGTCAGCTCGGCATCCTTCACATCGGGGGCGCGCGCGATCGGATTCGGCAGCGCGATCGCGAGACGCGCGGCTTGTGCCGGGGTCAGCGACTGCGCGGAACGTCCGAACCACTTCTCGGACGCGGCTTCGGCCCCGAAGACGCCGTCTCCCCACTCCACGACGTTCAAGTACAGCTCGAGGATTCGCTGCTTCGAGAGATGATCCTCGAGCGAGAACGCGATCAACATCTCGCGAGCCTTGCGGACGTAGCTTCGGCGCGGTGACAGGTACAGGTTCTTCGCGAGCTGCTGCGTGATCGTGCTGCCGCCCACCTTGAGCTCGCCGCGGTCGCGGTTCGTTTCTCGCGCCTTGCTGATCGCGTCCCAGTCGACGCCGGTGTGTGAATAGAAGTGATAGTCCTCGGCGTAGACGGCCGCGGCGCGGAGATAGCGCGAGATCTTGTCGAGGGGCCGCCACTTCCATTGCAGCTTGAAGCGCCTGCCGGCCTCCGCGGCCGCATCGCGGCGCAAGTCGATGAAGGCAGTCGAGGTTGGATTGTGATCGGCGAGCGTCGCGGTGTTCGGCACCGAGCACCACAACGCGAGCGCACCGCAGGCCGCGAGCACGAGCACGATCTCCACGCTATCGCGAAGCCAACGAGCCCACCGCCTCGGCGCGGTCCGCGGATTGCCGGTGACTGTCGGTTCGCTCGCAAGTTTCCCCGAGGCAGGACCATCGAGCGTCGCCGCGGGCCGACGGTCGAGCGCCGATGCGGACGGATCGTCGAATGCCGCTGAGGAACCGTCGACCGCTGCGGCCTGATCGCCGAGCGCTGCCGTGGTCCGGTCAACCGACTCCGCGGAGGCGGGCGGTCGCGTGTCCGGCGGAGACGACATCGCGAGATGATAGACGGCTGCGACAGGGCCGGGCGAGTGACGTTGCGGTATCGTGCGCACGGTGAGAGCCGTCGCCATCGTGAACGGCAACGCGCGCAGGCTCGGAAGGCGGCTCCGGTCAGAGCTCGAACGCGCCCTGCCGGGTGGCGTGCGATTCACCGGATCGCTCGAAGAAGCTCGCACGACGATCCGCGCGGAGATCCGGCGCGGCGTCGACATGATCGTGCTCGGTGGCGGCGATGGTACGGTCGTGATGGGTCTGACGCTTGTCGCGGAGGCGTGTCGCGGGCACGGGAGACCAGAGCCTGCGATCGGCATCCTGCGCTTGGGATCCGGAAATGCGATCGCGGATACCGTCGGCGCGACGGACGATGCGGCCGGCGATCTCGGCAACCTCGGACGAGGCGCCGGCACCTGGCGTCGGGTGCCGATGCTCGAGGTGCTCGGGGTGCGCGCGCCGTTCGTCGGCATGGGAGTCGATGCGCTGCTGCTCGAGGATCAACAGGCCGTCGGTCGGCTCGTCGATCGCGTACCGGTAGCGAGACGGTTGATCGGAAGCACGACGCGCTACGCGCTCTCGGTCGCATTACGATCCCTGCCGCGGTTTGCGACGGGCACGAGGCCGCACGCGATCGTCACGAACCTCGGGGCTCCGGCGATCGAGATGGGGCGCGCGGGACCGACCGGACGCGAACAACCGGCCGGCCAGCAGATCTGGACGGGCGCCTGCACGCTCGTCGCCGGCGCGACGATTCCGTTCTTCGGATTCGGGCTCAAGATGTTCGCGTTTGCGAACACACGTACGGGCAAGTTTCATCTGCGCTGCGGCGATGCCGGACTGTTCGAGATCATGCGCAACACACCTGCAGCGTTCCGCGGCGAGTACTTCTCCGATCACGTGACCGACTATCTGTGCGAGCGCGTTGCGATCGAGCTCGACCAGGAATCGGCGATCGAAGCGGGCGGCGAGCTCCTCGGGCGCCGCCGCTACGTCGAGCTCGCGATCAGCGCGCCGGTCACGCTCGTCGCGTTACCGACGAGCTAACGGGCATCTCGAAGCGACTCGGTGCGTCGCGCTGCGTTGTTGCGGAGCTGGAGACCGAGCGTCGCGCAGCCGTTCTTCGCAGAGTCCTACCGAGTTGTGCATTCGCCTGCTCAACCGATGCATCGCAATGCTCGTGGTGGCGCGTTGTGATTTGCTGCGAGTTGCGTCGACTACCTTGTGAGGAAGTGTCGTGCGAGTCGACGATCGAGCTTTGCTACACGTGAAGTATGAAAGCTCAACTTGCGACACTCGTCTTGGTTGCGGCCTGCGGCGGTAGCGGAAGCGAACCGAACAGTACCGCCGATGGCAACACGAGCACCGATGGTGCGAAAGCCGGGATCGATGCGCCTTCGAGCGTCACGATCACGGTGACCGGCACGGCGGCCGAGCGAGGCAGCGGAAGCAGCAGCACGCCGATCGCCGGTCTCGCCGTCAGTGTCTACAAGAGCAGCGACGAGACGACACCGGTCGGGATGGCGATGACGGACGCCCAGGGCAAGTACACGATCACGGTGACGGCGCCCGGACCTTTCGAAGGCTTCGTCAAGGGCAGCAAGAGCGGGTATGTCGACGCCTACGACTATTCCGACGCACCGCTGTCCGGCAACACCCCCGCGGATCTCAACATGATCACGCCGAGCAACTTCAACCTGCTCAGCACGTTCGCGGGAGGCAATCAGCAAGCGAGCAAGGGATTGATCGTGCTCGCCGTGCTCGACGCGAGCATGAACCCGGTCGCCGGTGCGAAGGTGTCGAGCACGCCCGCTTCCTCGCCGTATCGATACAACGGCTCGAGTGGCATTCCCGATCAGAACGCGATGTCGACGGGCGCGGACGGCGCGGCGTTCATGTTCAACGTGCCTGCGACGCAAGCGGTCACGGTGACTGCAATGAAGACCGGCATGACCTTCAAGTCGCATTCCCTCAAGGCACACGCCGGTGCGTTCACGCTGACGTTCGTCCGGCCGCAGTAACAGACGTCGACGGTGCGGCCACGCTCGCGCCGCTCCGGCTCGCTGCGATCGCGAACAACAGCATCGCGCTCGCGATCGATACGGCCGAGACATAGAACGTCGTGGCACCGAGGTTTTCGAACAGCACGCCGCCGAGCAGCGTGCCGATGATGCTTGCAAAGCTTCCGGTGCTGCTGCCGATTCCCTGGACTGAACCCTGATACTGCGGTGGCCCGCTCTCCGACAGGAGCGCGAGATACGACGGCCACATGAGGCCATTGCCGATGCCATAGAGGACGGCACCGCCGAACAGGCTCCCGGCGGAGCTTCGGGTCATCAGGACGTAGGCGAGGACCAGGATCGCGCAGCCCCCCGCACCCAGCGTGGTGCTCGCGACCTTGCGCTCGAGGCGCGGCAGGATCAGCGTCTCCGTCACCACGAGGCCGAGTGCGAGGGTCGTGAACAGGAGGCCGAGCTGATCGCTCGAGAGGCCGAGATCCTTCGTCGCGTGGACCGCGATCGTGGCGGCGAAGATACTGAAGCCGAAGTACACGAGAAAGTAGATCGCGATCAGCGGCCGCAACGCATGGCTCGACAAGATCGCGCGCAGCGGGACGCGCGGTGTCTTGACGGACTCGCGGCACCCGCCGCCTAGCAGCTTGTGCGCTCTCACTCCGCCGGCCCTCGCAACGTCGATCGCCGTCGCCGACCGTAGTGGTACATCGGGAAGGCGCAGCTTGATCAGCATTGCGGCGATGCCAGATAAAACCAGGGCGAGCATCACGACCGCGATCACTCCGGCATCGGTTCGTGCAAGGAACCCCGCGATCAGAGGCCCGACAACGAAGCCGAGGTTCGTTGCAGCGCCGAGGCGCGCGTAGCCGACCTTGCGTTTGTCCTCACCGGTCAGGTCCGCCATGTACGCATTCGCGACCGAGATGCTTCCGTTAAACACACCATCGGTCATGCGCGCGAGCGCGATCAACAGGAGCGGGAGCGTGATCGTGAATGCACCCGTCGCAGAGCTGGCGACGTGCGCGAGCTCGACGCGCGGAGCGAACAGCGCGCACAGGAAGATCGCCCATGCCGCCATCGCGCCGAGCTGACTTCGAAACAACACGCGCTTCCTCCCGAGTCGATCGGAGAGCGCACCGAGCCAGGTCGAACCGACGAGCTGCGCCGTCCAGAACACGGAGCCGATCGCACCGAGCACGAATGCATTCCCGCCGAACCGCATCACGAGGAACACGAGGAACGGGATGACGATGCTGAAGCCGAGGCTCGACAGGAATGCGACGACATAGAGCGCGGCCACCTACAAGGGTGACCGGGAGCGCGGAGTACCGGTCGATCCAGGCCGCTCCCTGTCATGTCAGCGCGCATGCCGCGACCATCCGCGCTCGGGCGCACACCGGAGAGGCTCCTCATGGTCGGCGCACGTGATGCACGGACGCCGATCATGAAAGCCGTCGTCTATAAATCACCTTGCCGAGTTGAAGTTCAGGACGTCACCGACCCGCGTCTCGAAGCTCCGACCGATGTCATCGTCAAGATCACTACGTCCGGCATTTGCGGAAGTGACCTCCACATGTACGAAGGGCGCACGCCTTCCATGGAGGGCATGGTGCTCGGCCACGAGAACATGGGGGTCATCGAAGAGGTCGGCACCGCAGTGGTCTCGATCAAGAAAGGTGATCGCGTCGTCATCCCGTTCAACGTTTCGTGCGGGTTCTGCTTCAATTGCGAGCGCGGATTTACGAACGCATGCCTGACGGTGAATCCCGAGGGGTATCACGGCGGCTACGGGTACGCGAAGATGGGACCGTTTCGCGGCGGCCAAGCAGAATATCTGCGCGTGCCGTACGGCGATTTCAACTGTCTCAAGTTGCCGGGAAAACCCGGCGACGGACACGAGAACGATTTCTTGCTGCTTTCCGACGTGTTCCCGACCGGCTACTACGGCACCGAGCTCGCCGGAGTCGTGCCGGGCGCTACGGTCGCAGTCTTCGGCGCGGGCCCGGTGGGCTTGTTAGCCGCCTACAGCGCGATGTTGCGCGGAGCCGCCGAGGTCTACGTGATCGACTGCGTGCAAGCGCGGCTCGCCAAGGCGTCAGATATCGGCGCGATTCCCATCGACTTCACGCAGGGGGATCCCGTCGAGCAAATCTTCGAGTTGCGGAGCACGACGGCATTCGTCGAAGCGCGCCGTCCCGGTGAAGAGAAGATGCCGGGCGTGATGTGCGGTATCGACGCTGTGGGCTATCAAGCGCGCGACAGGGAACAGCCCGAGAAGGAACGCCCGACACAAGTTCTCGAGGACTTGATCCGAGTGGTCAACCCGACCGGGCGCATCGGAGTCGTCGGTGTCTACATGCCGAGCGATCCCGGCGCTCCCAGCGACGCCGCGAAGCACGGACAGTTCCAGTTTCCTTTGGGGTCGCTGTTCGAGCGCGAGCTAAGACTCAGCACGGGCCAGACACCCGTGAAGCGATTCAACCGGTTCTTGCGCGACTTGATCATCGCTGGACGAGCGAGGCCGAGCTTCATCATCAGCCACCGGTTGCCCCTCGCGGAGGCTCCGGACGCCTATCAAAAGTTCGACCGTCGCAGCGATGGCTACACGAAGGTCGTGCTCGATCCGCAGCGCCAGGCCGCTTGATGCAGGCAGGCACAGTGCAATTCGTAAACACAGAACCAGAGTGCTAATGCGTGATTACGAATCTCGTCGAGAAAACGTTTGACAGATCCGATGGGCACTGTTATCCGTTTCAACATCGACCGACTCGCAGCTGTCCTCGCGAGCTGGATCAAACCCAAGGTAACCGTGACGAAACGAAAGCCACATAGCCGAGCGTTGCGGATCGAAGCCGCCGCCGCGACCCTGTCGCGCTGGAGCTTCGTGTGTAATCAGCTCGATACGGGTACCTACGGAGGTCCGCCACGCGAATAACGTGAACAACGTTTTCGCGATGAAGGGCCGCCCAGGAAGACCGGGTGGCCCTTCGACGTTTCGGGCCGGCCTTTGCCCGTACGCACGTCAGCGGATGCGCTGACACAATATGCTTTGCGACTCGTGATCTGGAGTTTCCAACTCTCGATCATAGGCCGCGATAGATGCGCCCGCGAAGTCCGCGGATGCGTCGAGGCCCGAGGTGCGTCCTGCGCGCGTCGGTCATGCTCTCTGACAATCGAAGACGATGATGATGATGATCTGCGCCGTGCGTATGCTCGCAAGAGACGCACGGCGCTCGTATCCCACTCTTGCGTAGTTGGTCTGCGCGCTTGGCTGAAGCCCGAGAGGTTCTGGTTCGATTCCAGAGGGTGGGACGAAGAGTTTCCGGACGTGCACTCGTGCGCCCACGGAGATTCGCAAGACCGGTGTCCGCAAGGACACCACCAAGCAGGTGTTGTCGAAGTGACAAGTCAGTGCGCCACACTGGCCTCGGCAGGTGCAACTCCTGTCACCTGCTCCGTCGCCACTCTAGCTCGGTAGCCAGAGCGGCCGCCTCGTAAGCGGCGGGGCGGTGCAACTCCGACGGGAGGGGAGGGGCGAGGAACCGTGTTGTTAACTGCCTACGCATGCGTGGGCCGAAAGGAATCGTCATGTTCAAGTTCACGAAGCATTTCTCGACCAAGTCCACGCCGCAGCGCGAGCCGATTCCGGGATCGAACCAAGCTCCCAACTCGGCTGGCGGTTACGCGTGGCAGCTCGACGATTGGGCTCGCCTCGATCGGTTCCTGATCCTCGGCAGCGAGGGCGGAACGTTCTACGTCGCGGAGCGCGAGCTCACGCAGGACAATGCAGCATGCGTCGCGCGGTGTATCGCCGCCGACGGAATTCGTACCATCGCCCGGATCGTTGATATTTCAGTTTCGGGACGAGCGCCCAAGAACGATCCGGCGATCTTTTCACTCGCGATGGCCGCGAAGCTCGGTGACGAGGCCACGCGCAAGGCCGCGTATGCCGCGATGCCGAAGGTGTGCCGCATCGGTACGCACCTGATGCACTTCGCGGAGTACGCACAGGGGTTCGGTGGCTGGGGTCGTGGCATGCGTCGAGCGATCGGCGCGTGGTTCAACGCTAAGCCGGCTTCCGAGCTCGCGTTCCAGCTCGCGAAGTACCAGTCGCGTGATGGTTGGTCGAACCGCGATCTGCTTCGTCTCGCGCACCCGCGTGCGGCGTCGCCTTCGCACGATCGACTGTTCGCGTGGGCGGTGAAGGGTGAGCTTGCGGAAGCCGCGAAGGACGATCCCGCACTCGAGCTGCTCGTTGCCATGGAACAGCTGAAGCAGACGAGCGACGTGCTCGCCGGCGCAAAGCTCATCCGCGACAAGAAGCTGCCGCGCGAGTGTGCCCCGACCGAATGGCTGAAGTGTCCCGAGGTGTGGGACGCGCTACTGGCGGCAATGCCGATGACCGCGATGATCCGTAACCTGGCTACGATGACGCGTGTTGGTTTGGTCACCCAGACCTCGCCGGCGACCAACCACGTCGTTGCCCAGCTGCGTGATCAAGAGCGGCTCAAGAAGGCACGCGTCCATCCGATCGCGGTGCTCGCTGCACTCACGACGTACAAGTCGGGAGCCGGCGCGCGCGGTTCGGGTACGTGGCAGCCGGTGGCGAAGATCGTCGATGCTCTCGATGCCGCATTCTACGCGAGCTTCGGCGCGG
Organism: Myxococcales bacterium; assembly: GCA_028287115.1. Lineage (GTDB taxonomy): Bacteria > Myxococcota_A > Polyangia > Haliangiales > Haliangiaceae > JABFXX01. The sequence goes on along the minus strand of JAQBQF010000204.1, from coordinate 50,230 downwards.
TCGAGGCGAGTGGCAAGCGCATGCTGCTCGCTCTCGACGTGTCGGGCTCGATGACGTGCGGCAGCGTGTCGGGTGTCGTCGGTCTCACACCTCGGGTCGCGAGCGCAGCGATGTCGCTCGTGACGGCTGCAACCGAGCGCGATCACGCGTTCGTCGCTTTCACGGCGGCGGCGAGTGGTCACGGTGGTACGTGGGGTGGTGGCGTCCCGGGGATCACGACGCTGTCGATCTCGCCGCGCCAGCGGCTGGACGATGTCGTTCGCGAGATCGAAAAGCTGCCGATGGGTGGTACGGATTGCGCCCTGCCGATGATCTGGGCGGAGAAGCACCGCGTCGATGTGGATACCTTCGTGATCTACACCGACAACGAGACCTGGGCGGGAAGCGTGCACCCGGCACAGGCTCTGCGGTCGTACCGAAACGCACGGGGAATTCCGGCCAAGCTTGTCGTGGTCGGAATGACGTCGAACGGGTTCAGCGTTGCTGATCCGAACGACGCCGGCATGATCGATGTTGTCGGCTTCGACGCATCGACCCCGCCGGTCATCGCCGACTTCGCTCGCGCGTAGTGTGCCCGGAGGCAATCGGGACGTTGCGTAGCTGAGCGAAGGCGCGGCCATGGTCGCGACAGCTGCCGGTGTGGCAACACACCGGTATTTGGGATCGAAGCTCAGCTGGTTGAGCAGCCGTTTGTTAAACGGAAGGGCGTTGGTTCAAGTCCAACCGATCCCGCTTCTGCGGGCCGAAAGGCAGTCGATTACCGTAACCAAATCGGTCCAAAGGTAGCGAAGCTCGGGCGACCGAGATAGCGAGCGGAAAAGCTCTCTCGAGAGAGCCCATCGCGTGCCCACTGTTCGGAACGGGTAAAGCCGCCGAGCAAGGCGACAGGCATTCTGCTCTCCCTCGGGTGAGCAAGAGCCGACTCGACTCCATCACTTGCCCGTGGTTTACGCAGCCGGTGCTGGGCACCGACGAGCTTCATATGCTCGTGCGCGACGGTTCTCCTCGTGCCCGTGGCCTTCGGCCACTTGCGCCTGCGGCGCAGCCGCGCTTCGCGCGGCGGGCACGATGAGACCCTTGGGGGAACGCGCCGATGGCGCTTCCCCAAGGGTTCGATCCCGCGCTTCGCGAGTCTCAGGCTCTCAGAATTCCCTCGCAGCCGGTGCTGGGCACCGACGAGCTTCATATGCTCGTGCGCGACGGTTCGATCCCGTCGGTTGCGACCGCAGTGCTTCCGGTGAAGCGCCGATCGATGGCATTAACCGTGCCTCGGTCCGTTCGTTAGGCGCGAACGAACGACGGGTTCGACTCCCTCCACTGCGACCAGGCCGCCGTTTCCAAGGCTGGAACACGGCAAGTTTTCTCTGGGTGTAGCTCAGGAGCAGAGCGCGCGTTTCGGGAACGCGAAGTCGTCCGTGCGATTCGGACCATCCAGACGGCAGGCGTAGCTCAGTTGGGAGAGCGCTATAAACATCCTTGTCGCCCTTTGTCCGGAAACGGGCCGTTGATGAGGGTTATCAATCAAAATTGAGAGGTCGTCGGTTCGAATCCGACCGTCTGCCCCATTTTGTAGACGTGGCTCAGTCTTTCCGTCTTGCACCTTCCTCGCTCGCGGTTGCGAGCCGACGTGGGACGGTTCTCGGTAGAGCGCTCGATCGCATTCTCGATCGAGAGGTCGTCGGTTCAAATCCGACCGTCTGCATTCCTGCCCTTAGCTCAACAGCAGAGTACTCGGCCGATAACCGAGCGATGAAGGTGCGACTCCTTCAGGGCGGACTGTGATCGAAGCCAAAGATCGCGGCGCGAGGATGTGGCCCTCGTCGTAGTGGGTGGAAGTCCCATCGATCACCCCATTCGGAAGCGTTGACGGTAAAAAGAACCGAGGCTGCCTGTAAAGCAGTTGCTCTCGCGAGACAACTGGGTGCAAGTCCCAGCGCTTCCACCAACGTTCGCTTACGCCGCCGTAGACCAATAGCAGAGTCAGTGGTCTCAGAAGCCATTCAGTGGAGGTGCAACTCCTCTCGGCGGCACGCGTTAGCCTCCATCTCCACTCGACGATGTCCGGCTGGATGGTCGAGAAGTTAGACGCGCGTCTGCAAAACGCGCCACGCGGGTGCGACTCCCGCTCCAGCCTCCAACAATTCTTCAAAGGAGACATCGCAACCAAGGAGGCCCTCGTGATGCATATCGACGCGACCCGCACGCTCCTGCTCTCGCAGGGATACGAGCCGATCCAGATCATCTCGTGGCAGCGTGCGATCACGCTGCTCGCCCTCGAGAAGGTCGAGGTTGTCGACGAGTACGACGCGGAGATCCGCGCGAAGTCGATCGTCGTGAAGGTCCCGTCGGTGGTTCGGCTGCGCAAGGCGTTTCGGCGCTACGCGAAGCCCGTGAAGTTCTCGCGCGTCAATATCTACGCGCGCGATGGCTACCGTTGCCAGTACTGCGGCGACAAGTGCACGCCGTCGGAGCTCACGTACGACCACGTGATCCCGCGATCGCACGGTGGTCGCACGAGCTGGGACAACATCGTCTCGGCGTGTTGCGACTGCAACGCGCGCAAGGCGAACCGCACGCCGGCGCAAGCCGGCATGAAGCTGCGCGCGCTGCCGGCGCGCCCGGCCTGGATGCCCTCGGTCCAGATCCGCGTGAGCACGCAATCGGTCCCGGACGCGTGGCGCGACTACGTGTACTGGACCGGCGAGATCGACCACGAGGAGGGCGGGATGGACTGATGTAATGGACTGACGACGGCGGACCGGACGGGGCGGCAACCTGGTCCGGACGCCGCGTCGGTGGTGTTTCAAGATCATGATCATCACGTCTTCGCTGGGGAGTAGTTCAACTGGCAGAACGCAGGGCTTTGACCCCTGAAGTTGACGGTTCAAATCCGTCCTTCCCTTCGATGGCCCCGGATACGTCTAGTGAGTTTCTCTCGCTGTCTACGAGGTGCAGGCGCGTGCAATCCGCGTCGGGGCCGCCATCGGGATCCACCGAGCTGACGGAGATCGAGGACGCGATCTCGACGGACGTTACCAAGAGCACGCCTCCGTAGTGCGAGATAGGAACGCGGACGCTTCGGTTTGGATCGCGCACGGTGGCACAATGACCGCGTGCAACGTGCCTCGATCCGCATCGCGCTGAGACCTCTCATCGCGCTGACACGCTTCGTCGCCGCGCTGGCACCCCTCGCGGTGCTCGCGGGTTGTCCGAAGCCCGCGAACGCGCCGCAGGTCGGCACGCATCCCAAGCTCGTCGTGCTCGTGGTCGTCGATCAGATGCCGACGTGGGCGTTCGACCAGCAGCAGTCGCTGTTCATCGGCGGCTTCGCGCGCTTGCTGCGCGAAGGTGCGTACGTCAAGGCGGGCGAGATTCCGTGGGCCAACACGTTCACCGCGCCCGGTCACGCGGCGATCGCGACCGGCGCACCGTCTCGGGTCAACGGGATCGTCGGCAATCAGTGGTATCGCCGGATCGAAGAACGAGAACGTCCCGCGGAATGGGATCCGGGATCGCCGGTGCTGATCGTGGGTGGGCCGCAGGGCAATGATCGCGCGACCGAAGATCTCGGTGCCTCCGCGCGTGCGTTGCGCGTCGATGGGATCGCGGATGTCCTCCGGCGGGCGACGCATGGCCGGGCGCATTCCGTCGCGATCGGCCTCAAGGCGCGAGCCGCGTGCTTTGTCGCCGGCAAGCAGCCGGATCTCGCGATCTGGTACGAGCCTGCCGCGGGCGGGATGACGACGAGCAAGGCCTATGTCGCCGAGCCGCCGGCCTGGCTCGTGCAGCTCGCGAGTCGTCATCCGGTGAGCCGGTACTTCGGCGCGACCTGGGAACCGCGCGCAGCCGAGATGCTCGCACGCGTCACGGGCATCATCGACGCCGCACCCGGTGAAGGCGGAGAGCACGGCCTCGGGCCCACGTTCCCGCACGTCCTCACCGCGAGCGCGGAACCGGAGAAGGCGATCGTGCAGACGCCGTTCGGAGACGAGCTCGTGATGTCGACCGTCGCCGCGGCGATCGACGGGATGGAGCTCGGCAAGGATGACATACCGGACCTCCTCGCGATTAGTTTCGGTGCGCACGACTACGCGAGCCATTCGTGGGGCGCGGATTCGTGGGAAGCAGTCGATCTGACGCTTCGGTTGGATGCGGCGCTCGGCCAGTTATTCGAGTCGCTCGACGCGCGGGTCGGCAAGAACAACTGGGCGATCGTGTTGACGAGCGATCACGGCTCGACGCCGATCATCGAGCGCGCGCGCATCGGCTCTGCTCGGCGCGTCCCGACGAAAGAGCTCGAAGGCGCCGCCGAGAAGGGGCTCGAGAGCGTGATCGGACCCGGCCCGTACGTCGCGAAGCTGTCATCGGACAACATCTACATGACGCAGAACTTCCGCCAGGCACCCGATGACCTGCGCGACGAAGCGCTGACGGCCACCGCTCGCGCCGTGACGTCCCTGCCGAACGTCGCGCTCGCGGGCCGCACCGATCGGTTCGCCGGCGGATGCAACGCATTCAAAGATCTCGAGTACGCGGTCTGCCTGGCGACGGTCCCGAACGACGCCGGCGAGATCTACGTGTATCCGTCCGCCGGCTCGCTGTTCACCGACTACAAGCTCGGCACGCACCACGACGCGCTCTCGGATGATAACCGGCGCGTTCCGATCCTCGTGATGGCACCCGGGGTCGCGCCTCAGAGCGGAACCGGCTCGCTCCTACAGATCGCGCCCACGGTTGCGGCGCTGCTCGGTATTCCGCCGCCACCGTCGGCGACCGAGCAGCCGCTGTTCGGCATCACCGCACACTAGCTTCGGACGCGAGCGCCTCCGCGAAGAACTGCGAGCTCTTCGCGAGCTGCGCCACGTATTCGCGAACGTCGTCGCGTGCATGCGGCGGTAGGCGCGCGAAAGGCGCGACGTGCTCGTCGGGGACGTAGCGGAACGTGAAGTTCACGCGGCGCGTTCGAAACCCCGCGATCGACGGTGGGAGATCCAGATCATGCTTGTCGTCGACGCGCTGCACGCGATGGAGCAGGTCGTCTTTCCAGCGCGGGCCCGCGAACACTTGTAACGAACCATCTTCGAGCCACTGCGTCCGCACCGGCGGAGCGTCGAACGATCCGCGGCGGACGAACTGAAACCGCGCACGCTCGCCGATCGAGAGCGATGCGACCGGACCGGGCTCGAAGTCGCGATGCTCGCCGACGCGCGCGGCATCGATCGTCTTGCCGTTCTCGTCGCGGCTGCCGTAGAAGTTCACGAGGCACGTGTTGAGGTGCCAGCGCCGAGGAACGGTCGCGGGCGGAAATCCACCGCGCACGCGTTTCTCGATCGTCGCGACTAACCGCGCGAGCACCGGTGGAAAGCGCTCGGCGGTAACGGCGACGTGCTCGGTGCGCTTCGGCGGCTCGTAGTAACCGAGGCACGCGAACTGCCAGTTGCCGAGCCAGTACACCGGGCGCAGCAGGCCTCGTTGTTGCTTGCCGGCGGGAAGCGGTCGGCGTGTCGAGTAGCGCTGCTCCCACAGCGGCTTCAGCGTCGCGAGCCACGACAGGATCTGCGAGCGCGAGGCCTCGTCGATGAAACCCGGTTCGTAGACGTAGCAGCGGTCGATGGCTGCTCTCGGAGCGCGCATTCCGCTGATCGTAGCGGAAGTCCGGCCCGTGCATATCGGCCCCGCTCGCCAGCATCCGCTGGCTCGCTCCATCTCCGGCCCCGCTCGCCGGCATCCGCTGGCCCGCTCCATCTCGGGCCCCGCTCGCCAGCGTCCTGCCTCGCTCCATCTCCGGCCGCAGCCGCGAGAATCGCCGGGCGTAGCTATCGGTGATCGCTGGGAAACCTCGCACGCAACCATTTCGGACCGCGGCCGATACAGCGGCATGCTCGATTGGCTGTTTCGTCCGCAATGCGCCGCGTGCGGTGACCCGCAGGCACCTTTGTGCATCGGTTGCGTGGGCTCGCTCGTCGAGCTCGGCCCGGCATGCCCGCTGTGCGCGCAACCGACCGGCGAACGCGAGGTCGTGTGCAGGCGATGCGCGACGCATCCACTGCCGCTCGATCGGATCGTCACGCCGTGGCGGTTTGGTGGCGAGCTCGCATCGGCGATTCGCCGGCTCAAGTTCACGGGTGCAACCCACGTCGCTCGCACGCTCGCACCGCTGTGGGCTCCGATCATCGCCGCGCTCGTCGCGGATTCGGAGTCCGCGATCGTGGTGCCGGTCCCGTTGCACTGGAAACGGCGCTTCAAGCGCGGCTACGATCACACCTGGTTACTCGCGATCCACGCGTGTGCGCACGCGAAGGTCGCGCCACCTCGGCCGCTGCTACGTCGAGTCCGCGGCTCGCCACCGCAGAGCACGCTGCGTGCCTCCGAACGGTGGGCCAATGTTCGCGGCGCGTTCGAGCTGCGGCGCGGGACCGATGTGAAGGACCACACCGTGATCCTCGTCGACGATGTCGTGACGACCGGCGCGACGCTCGCCGCCGCCGCAATGCCTCTGCGACGCGCAGGCGCCCAGACGATCGTCGGTGTCGCACTCGCTCGCGCCGACTAGCGGGATCCGTGTCGAGGACACGGCGAGATTCGATGCCATGGGTCGTTCTCCTCCATGCAGCTGGGTTCGCAACGGTTCGACGCGCAATCGCGAGGAATCGGCACACCGCGAGGAGCTCGCCGGGCCGATCGCTCGACGGGGCCGTGGATACGCCGGCTGTTTTGTCGCAGGAGGCGCGCACCGACCGTTGTCTGTTGCGGCGGGTGGGCGACTACGTCAGGTTGTGCGGATGACGGAGCCATCCACTGGCGTGCTTGCGTGCCTACGTAACGCGGATCCTGCTTGCGCGATCACGGTCGGCGAGGCGTTGAATGCCCTCGGGCGGCACGCCGTGTTCGGAGCAGTCCAATCGCTCGAGGATGCTCGCGTGCTCATGGAGCACCACGTATGGGCCGTGTGGGACTTCATGTCGCTCTTGAAGTCGCTGCAGGCCGAGCTCGCGTCGACCAAGGTCCCGTGGGTGCCTCCTGCGGACGCATCAGCCGCGCGCTTCATCAACGAGATAGCGACGCTCGAAGAAGGCGACGACGGTCCCGATGGAATCCCGGCGAGCCATTTCGAGATCTACCTGCAGGCGATGGGAGAGGCGGGTGCAGATACCAAGCCGATTCGAACGTTCATTGCCGAGATCGCTGCGGGCGTGCCTTGGGAGGTGTCCCTTCAGCGGGTGGGGGTATCGCGCGCAGCGGCAGACTTCGTTCGAACGACGATGGATGTCATCGGGCGCCCGCTCTGGGCGCGCGTCGCGGCGTTCACGATTGGCCGTGAAGAAGTCATCCCTGCGATGTTCACGAGCTTGATCGGCGAGCTCGGCTCACAGCACTCGGGGCTTGATCGGCTGCGCTGGTATCTTCGGCGCCATATCGACGTAGACGGAGGCACTCACGGCCCGATGTCGGCGCGCTTGTTTCAACGGATCTGTCTCATCGACGACGAGACCTGCAGGCGATCCGCGGATGTCGGGCTCGAAGTTCTGCGCGCACGTGCAACGCTCTGGGATGCGGTGCGAAATGAGCTGATCCATCGAGCGCCAACCGCAACGATCGCGGAGCGGCCGACCACGACGGCGTGACGTTAGAGAGCCTCGAGCGCGTTCGGCATCGTTCGGGTCTCGGCACGAACGGTTCGAACGTCAGCCCGACGCGCGAGCCGCCTTGAGCGCTCGCGTGGCCCAGAGCAAGTCGTCGAAAAACCGGACGACGTGATCAACCCCGTGCTGCGTATGCAGCGGCTCGAAAACCTCGGGATTCGGCGGAATCGGCTCCTTCATCGCCGCGAAGTAGACCTCGACCGGCAGGTGCAGTGCTCGCTGGATGGGCCACATCTGTAGCTCCACCGCGACCAACCGAAGTTGCTCGACGGCGCGCGCCCCGCCGGCGTTGCCGTAACTTACAAACCCGATCGGCTTCCGCGCCCACTCCGGGTAAATGTGATCGAAGGCGTTCTTGAGCACGGCCGGGTATCCATGGTTGTACTCGGGCGAGACCACGATGAAAGCGTCGGCCTTCGCGACCTGCTCGGCCCACCGCGTGACCACCGGGTGCGGGTAGACGCCGCCCTCGCGACCAGGCGACCTCGGGCGATCGAAGAACGGGAGCGGGAAGTCGCGTAGGTCGAGAAGCCCGGCCTCGACGCCGGGAAGCTTCGCCGCTTCCCCGAGGATCCAGTGCGCCGGCTTGTCGCCGAAGCGGCCCTCGCGCGTCGTACCCAGAATCACTTTGACAGTCACGATGGAGGTCATTGGCCGTACTTTCCGGTGGTCGTTCGTGCCTGGTCACATTTTGTAACCGTGGCTATATTCGTAACTATGGCCACCGCCGCGCGCTCCACAAGACGGAACATCGATGTCACCAAGGCACACGCTGGTGACCACGAGGGGTGCCTCGCCGTGCGGGAAGTGCTCAACCTCGTCGGCGACAAATGGAGCGTGCTCATCGTCGGCGTGCTCGGGAAGGGCTCGCTGCGGTTCTCGGAGCTCAAGAGGCGCATCGAAGCGATCTCCCAACGGATGCTCACCCTCACGCTGCGCGGGCTCGAGCGTGACGGCCTGCTGACCCGCACGGTGACCCCGTCGATCCCACCTCGCGTCGATTACGAGCTCACGACACTCGGGTTGACGCTGCTCGATCCGGTGCGCGCGCTCGCGAAGTGGTCCGAGCAGCATCGCGAAGCGATTCAGGCGGCCCGCGATCGCTTCGATCGGAGGCCGCAAGGACGATAACGGCTAACGCGAACCTGGGGCGGGAGGGATCAGATCACCTTCGTCGCGCGGCCGGCCAGGTCGAAGGCGTTGATCGCTCGGCCGAGATCCTGCTCGGTGTGCCGCGCGGTGATCTCGAGACGGATCCGCGCTTCGCCCTCGGGGACGACCGGATAGCACAGCCCGTTGACGTGGATGCCGCGTTCGTAGAGCGAGTTGACCATCTTCTGCAACGCGACGACGCCGCCGATAGACACCGCGAGCGTCGGATGCTCGCCGCCAAGGATCTTGAAGCCGCGGAGCTCGAGCTCCTTCTTCATGTGCGCGGTGCGATTGCGCAACGTGTCCAGCGGCGCTTCGCCGCGTTCGAGAATCTCGAGCGTCGCGCGTGCAGCGGCCGCGATCGGCGGCGAGAGCGCGACCGAGAACAGGTACGGCGTCGCCTTCTGGCGCAGCCAATCGATCACCTCGCGCTTACCCGCGATGAAGCCGCCGCCGGCGCCGCCGATCGCCTTGCCGAACGTACCGGTGACCACGTCGATCCGCGGGATCATGCCGCGGAGCTCGCGCGTGCCGCGTCCGGTTTGGCCGAGCACGCCGATGCCGAGCGAATCGTCGAGCACGACCATCGCGTCGTATTTCTCGGCGAGACCGCAGATTCCGTCGAGCTCCGCGATGCGCCCGTCGAACGGGAACACGCCGTCGGTGACGATCGCGCGAAACCGTGCGGAGCGCGAACGCCGGAGCTTGTCCTCGAGATCTTCGACGTCGTTGTTCCGAAACGGGAAGGCCGTCGCGGAAGACAAGCGGATGCCCTCGGCAGTGCTCGGATGAACCAGGGCATCGCAGAACAGGCAGTCGCGACTGTCGAACAACGCCTCGTAGAAGCCGATGTTCGCGAGATAGCCGGAGCCGAGCACGATCGCATCGGGGACCTGCAGGAAGCGCGCGACCGCCTCTTCGAGCTCTCTATGGATCTCGCGAGTTCCCGCGAACACGCGCGACGAGCCGACGCCGAGGCCGTACCTGTCAAGCGCGCGCTTGGCGGCGTCGAGGATCCGCTCGTCTTTCGAGAGCCCGAGATAGTCCTGGCTCGTGAAGTCGACGACATGAGCGGCGTGGATCGTCTCGGGTCGATGCAGGCCGGCTTGTTCGAGCTTCTTGTTCTCGGCGGCGAGCATCGCCATGTGCGCCTTCGTCATCGCGCGGCCTCCTCGGGTGCGCCGTCACCGGCAACGAACCACACGATCGCCGCAACGCAGTACTGCCACGATAGATCGCGCGTGCCCGCGACCTTCGTGCAGAACTGATCGATACCGCCCGCCAGCGCCTTCGCATCCGCGCGCGGGCCCGGGAACTGCTCTGACATCGCGAGCTCCGCGACAAGCCCCGCATATCGGCGATGCAGCTCGCGCGCGATCGCGATCCGCGCGTCGCTGTGCTTGCTCATGATCTGGTAGCGCACGTCGTTCGGGACGAACACGCGCTCGGAGAGCTGGTTGGTCGCGATGACGTCGGAGGCGCGCTGGCAGCGCTCTCGCGCCTCGGCGGGGAGCGGCTTGCAGTTCTGCGCCGCGGCTTCGAGCATGCAACCGACGCGCAACGTCATCTCCGGCGCCTGACACTTGTTGCGCTCGACGATCTGGATGTACTTGCGCGTGTTCGCAAGCGTTGCGGGGTCGGACAGCCGAATCGCTTCGATCAGCTCGGCGATGTACGCGGTGCGTTCCGGTGGTGGTCCCTCCGGGGATTTCGCCGCGTGATCGGCACGAGCGACTCCGCACATCGTCGCGAGAACGAGCAGCACGCGCGTCATCCTCGTCGGGGGATTCCGCGGTGTCATAGTCGTCCCTCGTGTTGCTTGTATTGCCGGCGGAACACCTCGATGAAGTTCTGGAGGTGCAGGTGATACGGATAGACATCGAGTAGATCGGGCCGCTTCGCGAGCCAATCGTTGCCGAGGAACAGGTCCGCGTCGCGCAACAGATCGAGCCTCGTAAGAAGAAACGTCGGCTGCCGAAACGCCTCGGCCATCGCGGTCTCTTCTGGAGCCGCGCCGATCGCCTGGTTACTCGTGAGGCGGCCGTAGCCGAAGCCGGGCGTCATCAGCGCGGCGAGCTGCTTGTAGAGTCGGATCTGACTGCCGCCGTCGGGCAACAGGGGCTTCATGCGCGCCTCGCGCACCGCGAAGGGCTCGGCACCGACCACGAACGTTCGCTCGACAGGCGGGCTTGGTTGTGCGGCTTCGTCGAACATCAAGCACTGGAAGCTGACGATCCGTTGCGCCGGCGCGAGCTCGCCCGATCGCTTTGCATCGAGCTTCTGGAGCTCCGCTTTCTTGGTGCGCCAATCGAGGACATCACGGACCGGATCGAGCGCCCCGACCTCGCCGAGCACGTCGGTTGGATGCGCCGCGATCCGATCGCAGGTATCCGGCCTTGCATCCCAGTGCACGACGATCTCCTCGCACTGCGCGACGAACGGCTTGTAGACGGGGTTGAACATCAGCTGCGCGAGCACGTGCTCGAACAGCTTGCTCGGACCCGCAGGGCCCGCTTCCATCCGGGGAAAGTGCTCGAGGTGAGCGAGGCGCGCTCCGCATCCGCGTTCGAGCAACACGGCGACTTGATCGCGGAGCCTCGGCCGCGGATCCGGCAAGTTCGTGAACAGATGGTGCGAAGAGCGAGGTCGCATCGCGACCGTGTCGAGCGTCGTGTCGACGATCGCCCCGAGGTGATCGAGCTGGTCCTCGAACCGGCCGAGCGGCCCGGGACCCTCTTCGACCGTGCGGAGCTCGTCGGCCTGCGTCGCGAGCCGCCGCTGTGCGTAGTGCAGGTACGGTTCGTCGAGCTGACGCCTCGTACACACGGGCTGCGCCTTGTGATCTTCGTCCTGTGCGGTCGCGGGCGCGCACGATCCGAGGGTCTTCGTGTAGCCGAGCTTGTAGGCGCGCTCGACGAGCTTGCAGCCCTGGCTCTGCTTGGCCTCGAGCTTCGGTGGATCCGGAGGCTTGCAGTAGTCGATGTTCGAGCGATCGAACCGCGACGGCACCTCGTGGAGCAGCGAGACGGCGCGATTATCGAGGCTGATCAGCGCGAGGCCGAGGAAGATCGCGACGTACAGCACCTGCGTCACGCGCGGTCTGAAATCGAGCACGGTGACAAACGCCGCGTGACCGACGAGCAGCGTTCGCCGCGAAGAGCCGAGCAGCGAGGTCTCTTCCCCAAACGGGAGCTTCTCGCCAAACCGCAGGTAGTACTGGCTGGCCTCGGCAAGCCGCCAGAACACGAACACGAGCGTACCGGCGAGCACGGCGAACCCACCGGCGAGAAACGTCACCCACGGACTGAGCTGCGCCCAGTAGTCCGCGCGAAACAGCTCGACACGCCACATCGCGACGAGCGTGCCCGCGAGCAACGCGACCGCGAGGACCGAGCGTGCGCCCAGGGCTCTCATTCGTCCTTCACCACGCTGTTGACCTGGTCCTCGATCGTGATGCGACGGTTCTTCGACTTGGCTTCAGACAGTGCCTGCGCCTGGGCGGGCGTCAGCGTGCCGGTGAACAGCGGCACTTCTTTGACCGGCGTGTTGTCGGCGTGCGTGCACAGCACCGCGTGATCGGCGATCTCCGGCCCGTACTTCTGGATCTCCTTGTAGACGGTCAGCGCGCGCTGGAAGCCGAGCACGTAGTTCTCGTCTTTCTTGCCGTCGCTGTCGGTGTGACCGTGAATCACGAGCACGCGCTTGGTGAGACCGCCGGTCTCGAACGTCAGCACCTCGCCGGTATCGTCCTTGAACAGTCTCGCGAACACCTCTTCGCCCTGCGACGTCAACTTGGTCTTGCCCGAGGGGAACAGCACGTCACCCGGCAACGAGACGACATGCTCCGTCGTGTCGCCGACCGTCTTGCTGGCGCCGTGCTTCTTCGCCTGCATCTGGCTGATCGACCACAGGATCACGAAGAACATCATGATCTGCGTCATCAGATCGATGTAGACGACCGGCCACACGTCGAACTTCGCCTTCTGGCGCCGGATGACGTACTTCACGACCGCACCTCGATCACGGCCTTGTTGTCGACCAGGACTTGCAGCGCGCGGCAGAACGTCTCGAAGTCGTAGTCGAGCGTCTTCAGGCGCTGATCGAAGCGCGACGCGATGATCTTGTACGCGCACGCGAGGAGGACGCCGTACAGCGTGCACTTGAGCGCGAGCGCGAGCTGCGGCGACAAGAACTCGACCGTGACCTCGGCACCCAGGCCTTCGAACATGCCGATCAGGCCGATGATCGTCGCGATCAGGCCAAACATCGGCATCGCGGTCGCGACGAATTCGAGGTGCGAGCTCGAATGATCGTAGAGCTCGTGGCACTGCACGTAGTACTCGTGCGCGATGTACTCCGCGTACTCGACGTCGGGGTTCTTCTCGAGCAGCGTCTGGATATCGCGGACGAGCGGATTGTCGGGGAGCTTGACCGTCATGCCCGAGACGAGGGGCCCTGCTTTGACGTTGCCCTCCGCGTCACGGCGGATCATCAGGATGCTGCGCAGTGGCACGAGCGTGTCCTGGAGATACGCGGCGGCGGGGATCACGTGCTTGCTCGAGAAGAAGATCGTGAACGAGGTCAGGAACAGCTTCGCGAGCTCGGCGCCCGTCACGTAGACGAGCAGCGCGCACGACATGATCACCATCGCGATGAAGTAGTTCTCGGTGACGAAGAACACGCATGCGACGATGAACAGCGCCGCGAACCCCACGAGCCCGAGCACGCCGGCGCCGGCGGAGGCTTTGTTGATGGCGAGGGTCGCTTTACTGACCGTCGGCATGAACAGCGCCGAGGACTCGTTCGCATTACCTTTTTTTGGTTTCGCCATTCACAGGGCCTTTCTCTTGGGCATGCATTCGCTCGAGGTAGATCGGGTGGTATTCGATCGACCGCTTCACCGCGATCCCGGCGGCGATGAGGAGCGCCGCGAGCACGGCTCCCGCTGCGACTCGGCGCACGAGGACGCTGCGTCGATCGGTGATCGGTTCGGCGAAGAACTGCGAGAGCCACGCGAGTCGAGCGGCGATCGCTCTCGAAGGATTCGCCTTCGGCTCGGAGACCTCACGGAGAATCTGTGTCGAGACCTCGTGAAGGCGGACGGGACGTGCGCGCGCGGTCAGCAGGTCGGTCTTCTTGGTCCAGGAGTAATAGAGGTACTGGATCAGATGATGGCGCGCGAAGTTGAGCGCGGCGTAGCTGTCGGCCAGTCGCGCGCGCACGCCCGACGACCATCGTGCGACGCGCGTGCCGAGTGAGAGCTTGAGTGTCGACAGCTGGGTCTCGTTGCGGCGCACCGTGCCGAGCGCGTGGACGAGGGCGCCGAACAGGAGATCCTTATCGGTCGGATCGGTCGCGTCGTATTCCTCGTCGGGATCCGGTGCGAACCACGGATAGTGTTCGGACAGGAGCTGGCGGACGATCGCGAGATCCTCCGGGTTATCGGAGATCAGCGGCACGAGCTGGCCCGGGGCGGGCATCGTGTAGCCGAGCAACGTCGCCGCCTGCCCGAGCGGTTTGCGCTGCATGCCGGGATACGCCGCGCGTTGCTTGCGAGCGCGCGGCACCGGCACCGTGCTCGCCAACTTGAGGCCAGGACGCGGACCGATCGTCGCGACCGTCCAGTCCGGCCAATGCGCAGGTGCGTCGTCGGGCTTGTCTTCGAGTAGCGGCCCCATCGCCATCACGAGCAGCTCGCGATCGACGACGATGCGCGCGCGCGTAGGACCTCCGCCGTAGGTCACCACGCCACCGATGTTCTTGCCGGGAAGAAAGATCGATCTCGCGAGCAGCTCGGGATCGAGATCCCAGCCGGTGCGCCGCACGTAGCCCATCAGATAGTCGGTGATCTCGCGCGACCACGGATTGTCTTGCGAGGCCACGCCCTCGACGAGCCGTCGATCGAGCCGGAGCGCAAGGCACTCGACCCACGATGCGAACCACAGCTGCGCCAGCCACACCACCGCGGGCGCGATCACCAGGTAGACCCAGCGCGCTGGAATCGCGATCGATGCGCCGAGCCACACGACGAGCGACACGACGGGCGCGTACGCGATCGCGAGCATCGCGAGTCGCTCGAGCGCAGCAATGCACCAGGTCGCGAGGATCCGGACGAGCTCACCGTGCGGGACGCGCTCGAGCCCGTCGAGTGGTGGGAACGCCGTCCGGACGAGGAACACGAGGAACGCGCCCCAGCCAAGTCCACCGATCCCGGCGACGAGCCATCCGGATGCGCCGACCAGCTCACCGATCCGCCGCGGATCGAGGACGACGGCCATCACGATCGCGACCGCGATCACGAACAGCACGCGTCGCGCCGAGCGCATCGCGGCGAGCCGCTTCGGCGCCTCGCCGCCAAGCAGCGCGAGCACGAACGGGAGCGCGAGGAATGCGAGCAAGCAAATCCCGATCGCGATCTGCTTGGTGGTCCACGCCGTGGCAGTCGTGCTCGCGGCGGCTTCGCGCTCGAGCATGTAGGGCTTTTGATCGAGGAGACCGCCGTGCTTGAGCACGACGTGAAACACGCGTCGTGTCGAGTGTTCGAGCCCGACGATGCTCTCCGTCTTCCCGACGTCGATCTCGCCGGTCTCGAGGCGCGCCGGTGTCCACGTTTGATACAGCTCGTACGCGATCGTGTCGTCCGCGACCGAGCCGAACAACACGATGTCGATATCCGCGGCGCGATAAGCGCGCAGCCGGCACGCGCGGTCTGCGCCGCAACTCCCGAGCGCGACGTCCTGCTTGGCCACCGTGCCAAGGCGCTCGAACCCCGCGAGCTCCCGCGCGATCGTCTCTTCGAAGCCACGCGCGAACCACGCAGGGATGCCCGGCGCCGGCGTCAGATCGATGACGACGTTCGCCGCAACATGCGTCGTATCGTGCGATGCCGCCGATCCTGCCGAGGGCGCCGCGAGTGCGACGGAGGGCACGAATACTGCGACGGCGAGCGACGAGCAAGCCCCCACCATCGCATGGTACTTAGAATTCCATGGACCACAATACGCGAGAACACCGAAGACGAGAGACGGTGGTGCGACTGGCGCGGTCGCATGCCGACATCTCGACTTCGCTCTTCACGCGCGTGCCGAGCATGGCCGCGACGTCGATGCGCGGTGGCGTGCTCGCACTGCTCGTGAAGCTGCGCCAGCGTCCGCGCACCGACGGTGAGCTCGAGTCTCTGCACAGGATCGTCGCTTCGCTTGGAAAGCTCAAGGGCGTTGCGATGAAGCTCGGCCAGCACATGTCCTACTGTGATTCGACGCTGCCCGAAGACGTGCGCGCTGCGCTCGCGGCGCTGCAAACGCACTCTCAACCAATGCCCGTATCGCGGGTCACGAAGATTCTTCGCGCAGATCTCGGTGCGGCTGCCGCACAGATCATCGAGTCGCTCGATCCGGAGCCGCTGGCGTCTGCATCGATCGGCCAGGTCCATCGTGCGCGGCTCCCCGACGGCACGCCGATCGCCGTCAAGGTTCAGTACCCGGGCATCGCGAACGCGATCAAGGCCGACTTCGGTCCCGCATCGGTCGCCGGCCGTCTCGCCGGTTGGCTCTATCCGACCGCGCACGTCGAGAGCTTCCTCCGCGAAGCGAAGGCTCGCGCTCTCGAGGAATGTGACTATCCCGCCGAGGCTCGCCATCAAGCCGAGCTCGGCGCGCGTTACGCGGATCACGAAGTGATCACGATCCCCGACGTGCACGCGAGGTACTGCACGGCGCACGTGCTCGTCACGAGCTTCATCTCCGGCCGCCACCTCGGCGATTGGCTCGCGACGAACCCGACCCAAGACCAGCGCGACAAGATCGGCGAGGCGCTCGTGGCTTTTTACGTCGGCTCGGCGCTGCGCTGGAACGTGCTCGCCGGCGATCCGCATCCCGGCAATTACCTCATCACGCCGGACGGACATCTCGCGATCGTCGATCATGGTTGCACTCGCACTTTCAATGCAGCGCGTGCGCGTCTCGTGTTCGAAGCGGACGACCGGGCCGCTGCACATCGCGCGGCTGTGGACATCGGCTCGGACGCCTTGCTGTTACTCCGCGTGCGCTTCGGAGTTGCGGCCGTGCTTGCGGAGCTCGGATGTCGCACGAGCTGGAGCGAGCTCGTCAAGAAGGCGCTCGCTCCCGTGGCGACGAAGTTCGAGATCGTGCTGCTGGCGCCGGGCGATCGTCTGATCGAGATCGTGCGTGAAGTCCGCGACCTGATGGGCGCGAACATCAAAGACGCCAAGGAGCTCGTCGAGAAAACGCCCCGCGTGCTCAAGACGACCTCGGACCGCAAGGAAGCCGAGCTCGTGAAGCGCAGGCTCGAGACCTCGGGTGGCATCGTCGAGATCCGGACGAGCTGACGATGACCGCGCCCGTGCTCGAGCTCGAAGCCAAGCTCGACGTTTCAGCGATCCCGCCCGGGATCGTGAGCGAGCTTCGCTGCTACCTGAAGGTGCGCGCCACGCAGGAGCTCTTGCCGGCCAAGCGCTCGCTCGTGACGAACCTGTGCTTGGTGTTCGACGGCAGCGGCTCGATGGCCGGCGAGAAGTGCGAAGCGGCGATCGCTGCCGCGGAGCGAATCGTCGATACGCTCGACGAGCGCCACCGGATCTCGCTCGTCGTATTCGCATCGAGCTCGCGCGTGCTCGTCGATAACGCACAGGCGACCGCGGCGGGCCGCGACGTCCTCAAAGCGAAGATCGCCAAGCTGCGCGACTTCGTCGGCGGTAACACCAGCCTCGGCAGCGGCATCCGATCCGGCGCGGATATCGTCCAGCGCTTTGTCGCCGACGCCAAGGTGCTGGTCCTGCTGTCCGACGGCGCGGCGGATGACCCGAAAGACGCGCTCGCGCACGCGGTGCGCGCGACCGAGCTCGGCATTCAGTTGTTCGCAGTCGGCATCGGTAACGACTATGAAGCCGACCAGCTGATGAAGCTGGTGACCCCGTCGAACGGCGCGGTGTTCGGTCAGAGCGACCTCGACAAGCTCGCGACCACGTTCGGCGACTTGATCGCGCGGATCGAGACGTTCATCGCGACCAACGCGCAGCTGGTCGTGACACTCGGCGATGGCGTCCGTGCGGGCCCGCTGTACAAGACTCGCCCGCGACAGGCGTTCGTCGGCGATCTCACGGCGGCGGCGTTGCGACAGGTCGAGATCCGCGTCGGCAATGTCGAGCGCGCTCAGACGACCGCGTTTCTGCTCTCGCTCGTCGTCCAGCCGAACGCCGTCGAGGTCGCTCGCGCCACGCTCACGTTCGATGTGCCGGCACTCGGACTCCGCGATCAGACGCAGCAGATCGCGCTGTCGGTTGGAACCAGTCACTACGCACGCGAGGCCGATGCCGAGATCAGCGGGGTCTATCGGCGCGCACAGATCGCGCGGGTCGTCGACGAGCTCGCCGATGCGCAGCGCCGCGACGCGAAGGAAGAGAGCATCGAGCACGTCGAGCTCCTGATCCGGCTCGCCGAGGAGCAAGGCGATGAGCGGATGCGCGCGTCGTACCAGCAGCTGCGCGACAGCATCGAGCACGGCCGCACGATCGCGCAGGACAAGATCAACGAGGTCGTGATCGCGAGCACCGAGCAGATCGCCGCGACCGCGGAGAAGTCCGGCGCCGTCAAGCAGCTCTATGACGTCGTGCTGGTCGCGCCCGGGGATTCCCCGATCCTGCTGCTTCGCGCCTTGCGCGAGCTCACCGGCAAGCCGTTGCGCGAGCTCAATGATCTGATCGCGCGGACGCCGGTCGCGCTTCGCGAAGCGTTGCCGCTCAAAGACGCCAAGATGCTCGTCGAGCAGATCGACGCCGTCGGCACCGGCGCCGGACTCAAAGTGCGCGCGCGCTGAACGTTACTTGCGTTCGAGGATGATCAGCTCGAGCCGCTCGTTGATCGCCGACGAGCCACGCTGATCGGCTGGCACGAGCGGCTTGCTGCCGCCGAACCCGCGGACCTCGAGACGCGATGGCGCGATGCCGTACGTGGCGAGCCAATCGCGGACCGCCGCCGCCCGCTTCTCCGAGAGCTCTTGATCGCGATCGGAGTTGCTCGTCGGTTGGACGTGTACCGTGATCCGGATCCGCACGATCTCGACATGGGCTCGCAGCGTCGCGCCGACCTGGCCGAGAACGTTCGAGCTCGACCTCGCGATCTTCGCGCCGTTGAACGAGATCGCCTCGAGGAGCTCCAGGCGATCGGGGCTGACGATCACGAGCGAGTCGCCGCGATCCGGACAACCATCGTCATCCTGGAACCCGTTGATCGTCTCGGGCTCCGCCGGGCACTTGTCCTTGGCGTCGGGGATGCCGTCGCCGTCATTATCCGGATCGGGGCACCCGTCGAGATCCTGGAAGCCGTCCTTGTCCTCGGCTTCGTTCGGGCACTTGTCCTGCGCGTCGGGAATGCCGTCGCCGTCATTGTCCTTGTCGGGACAGCCGTCGTCATCTTGGAAGCCGTCTTTGTCCTCGGCGTCGAGCGGGCACTTGTCCTGCGCGTCGGGAATGCCGTCGCCGTCGTTGTCCGGGTCCGGGCAACCATCGGCATCATCGAACATGTCCTTGTCCTCGGCCTCGTCGGGACACTTGTCGAGGTCATCCGGGATCCCGTCGCCGTCGCGGTCGCCACTCTGGTGCACGCGCTCGGGATGCATCGGCACGATCGCCGCGGCACTCGGCGCGAACGATAGGCTGAACATCCCGCGCAGCGCCGGTGCGCCGAGACCGGCTTCGACGCCGCGACCGACGGCAAGCCCGAGGCTGATCCGGCGCTCTAGCTGGTAATGAAGACCGCCGAGCATCTCGATCGTCGAGAACACCGACGAGCTGCCCATCGCTTGGCCTGCGGCCGGTTTCTCGAGGCGCCCACCCGGAATCAGCTCCCCGAAGAGCTCTGCGGAGGCCCACAGTGCGTCGAGCGCGCGGAACGAGGCCCCGGCGCCCCAGGCGACGCCACTCCCCTGATCGATATTTGCAAAGTGCGAGGTCGCACGTACGACGAAGCCGAGGTTCGCCGAAGCGATCACCCGCGGATTGGGCGTCGCGGTCGCCAACCCGAGCAGCCGGCCCGTCGGGCTTGCCACACCGGCGAACTGATCCTTCGTCGCGGTCGGAAGCGTGAGTGCAGCGCCTGCGCCGAAGTTGAAGATCCCGCTGCTAGATAGCTTGGCTTTGCCGTGGAGTGTGAGATCGCCGCGCGCCGTCCCGCTCGCGGGCGCGACCCCGAACATCATCGAGCTATCGATCGTGTCTCCCGCCTGAAAGTACAGCGGCATGCGAGCGCCGGCCTCGAACCGATCGAGGAACGCATACGCGCCACCGACTTCGAGCGTGGTCCGCGTGCGAACCGCGATGTCTTCGTTGGCGGTCGTGCCGAGGACGAGCGGTCGCGATGCGAACGAGACCAGCGCGACCGCGATCCAATCACCGTTTGCGCCGACCTCCGGCGATTGCAGCTGAAACCCCGAGCCGGTCGTCGCCGGCGTCGGATGAAAGATCGAGAGCTCGATATTTCGCGACGGCTCGTCCGCGCGCGCGACCATCGGCGCGACGAGCATGGACAACACAGCGATCCCGCGGCGCCGCCGTGCGAGCAGCAGCGCACCGATCACGAGGATCGCGCCACCACCGCTGCCGCGGCTGGTCGAGCAACCGCCTCCACCGTGTGCATCGACGAACACCGCGTGACCTTTGATCGGGACCGATGCTTGGCCGATCGGATCCATGTCGAGGAACAGCGTCGCCGTGCCCTCGAAGTCACCTTCCGACGTGGGATCGAAGCGAATGTCGAAATGTTGGGTGGTGCTCGGTCCGAGATCGGTGTCGGCCGTGGGGGCGTTGATCACGGAGAACGCAGAGCTACCGTCGATCGTGAGCGCGTGGATCTTGAATGTCGTCGAGTCCATGTTCGTGACATGCAGGAGCTCCGCGTTCGGGACCTGCGACAGATCGACCGGAATCCCGATGCCGGTGTAGCCGAGATCGATCGGCGGCCCCATCTCGACGCTGCGGTTGATGCCATTGCCTTGCAGCGCGACCACGACCAGCGGCATGCCGTTGTCCGTGTTCATGATCATCATCTGACCGTCGGGGGCCTTGCCGGCCATCGTCGGCGCGAAGCTGACGTTGAAGGCGTACGAGCCGAACCCCGGGATCGTGACGGGATTTGGATTGAGGAGCGTCCAGATCGGGCCGTTGGTGACCATCACGGCCGAGACGTCGAGCGGCGCCTCGCCGGTGTTGTTGACGGTGACCGGCATCATGGGCGCATTGGTTCCCGGATTGCGGAACGTGTTCGGGAACTGCGGAACTGCGGCCACGGCGATGTGTCGATCGATCGTGCGCGCCTGGATCATGATCGTCACCGTCGGTGGTCCACTGACGAGCCCGGTCAGCGGGAACGTGACCATCGCGACGTCGTACTGATTGGCAGGCTTTTCGACGGGCGATGGCAGGTACGTGACCATCACGTCGTAGGTGCCGACGAGCGGAGCGACGGTCGTGGCGTTCGTCGTACTGAACGAGAAGCGGTTCACATCGGTGCCGCTCTTGACCGCTGCGCCGACGTTGAGCGTCGCGGCACCCGTGTTTGCGATCCTGATCGTCTTGGTCACCGGGCCGAGATCGCGATCGACCGCGCCGAAATCCAACACGTTGGTCGGCGGCGTCACCGCGATCGCGGCGGTGATCGAGTTCGCCGCCAGCGGCACGATCCGGTCGGAGCCGGTCGGCAGATCGCTGTGCACGGTGACGTGCGCCGTCAACATCGCGACGCGGTTTGCCGGCGCCGCTTTCACGGTGACCGTGATCTTGTCGTTCAGCGCGTTCAAGGTCACGGCCGGGCAGCCGCTCGCGCACGAGAACGTCGAGCTGCCGTGCGTGTACGACACGAGGCTGAGCTCGCCGGTCATCGCGAGATCCGGCGTGACGTTCATCGACAGGATCTGGACCGCGGTCGTATCGGTATCGATCACGTCGTAGGTCATGAGCTTCGTCGTATCGAAGCGCATGTCGCCGAAATCGAGCACCGAAGGCGATGCCGGCGACGTGTCGTAGCCGGCGGTGAGCCCATCACCGTCGATGTTTGCGGTCGCCATCGTCGGTGTCGCCCCGCTGCCCCACACACCCGTGAACGTCAGCGTGACCGGACCGCCATCCGTGCCGGCCATCGGCGCGAACTGCACGACCACGTTCGCGGTCGCACCCGCGGCGAGCGACGCGATCGGAAACGCCGGGCCCGTGACCGAATAGCCGACGGTCGTATTGCCGAGCATGTAGCCGATATTCGTGACCGGAACATTGCCGGTGTTCTTCAGCACGAACGTGTGGTTTGCCGTCAAGCCGACGCGGAGGCCTCCGAAGTTGAACGTCGACGGTGCGACGACGCTCAAGATGCCTTGGTTGCCGGTGCAGCTCAGGGTCACCGGCGTGACGATGTCGGCGGTCAAGCCGTGCGTCGCGTCGGTGTTGCTCGTGAGCTGGAATGTCCCCGTCTTGGCGCCGATCGAGAGCGGCGAACACTTGATATCCCACGTGGCGGTTCCGTTCGGCGGGATCGTCTGCATCGTGGTCACGCCTGCCGTGATCGCGAAGTCGACCGACGCCGCCGTCAGAGCGGCATTCGACACCGTGAGATCCGCGGTGCCCGTGTTGGTGACCGTCAGCACCGACTTGGCGCTCGTCGCGCCGACCTCGGTCGCCGCAAACGTGATCGAGGCGGGCATCGGATTCGCGTGCGGCGCGACGCCGGTCCCAGAGACCGAGATGTCGACCGTGCCGTTGTCGGGATCGTTGCTCGTGATCCGGATCAACGCGGACTTCGCGAGCAGAGCGGTCGGTGCGAACGCGAGATCGATCGTCGTGCTCGTGCCTGCTGCGAGCGAACAGCCCGTCAGGCACGTGCCGGCAACGGTGAACTGCGTCGGGTTCGTGCCGGCCTTCGTGATCGAATACGTCAGCGGGATGTTCGTACCGATATTCGAGATCGTCACCGTCGTCGCGGCACTCGTCGTGTTGATCATCTGGTTCGGGAACGTGATCATCGGGATATCGATCATCACGTCCGCGCGGTTCGCGGTGCAGCTGAGGAACGCCGTGCTATCGGTGCCGTCGTCGGTGTCACTCGCGAACACGACGCTCGCCATCTGCGTACCGGTCTGGTTCGTCGGAGGCTGGCACTTGATGTTCACGAGCGCGGCCGTGTTCGTGACGCTCAGCGGCGTTCCGTAATTACAGGTCGTGAGACCCGCGCACGGAGCGGCGTTGAACGTGAACCAGCCGTTGCCGTTCATGATCGTCGCGCTGGTCACCGTCAACGGGCCTTTGGTCGCGGCGCCGTTGTTCGTGACGCTGATGTTGGCGTTGGCGCTACCGGGCACGGGCACGGCCGCGAACGTGAGGTCCGAGACGCCGATCACTGCGTTGGTACCGGTTCCGGACAGCGGCACGTCGAACATCGGCGTCAGCGGGTCGTTGCTGGTGAATCGCAATGTGGTCGAGCTCGCGCCCGCCACGACCGGGTCAAAGGTCACGGTCCAGGATGCATTCGCGCCGGCGGCGATCGTCGCAGGCAACATCGGGCCGGCCGTGATCGAGTAGTCCCCGGTCTGACCTCCCGAGAAAGCGAGGTCGACGGTGAGGGTCTTTCCCGCATCTCCGTTGTTGGTCACCGTGAACACCTGCGACACCGTGTGACCCGGCGCCGCGTCGTTGAAGCGGACGCCGCCGTACACCTTCGAGGTGGGAGCGACCGCGATCTCCGGGGCAACACCGACGCCGGTCAACGTGAACGTGCCCAGCGCTGCGGCCGTGGTGTGGTCTCTCATCGTGACGACGCATGACGCCGCGCCGCGCACGATCGGTGCAAACGAGGACGTGATCGATGCGGGCGTCGCATTCGTCACCGTGATCATCGTCTTCGGTGTCACGTCGAAGACGCCGCATCCCGATGCGGTGAGATCGAGGTCGATGACATCGGCGATCATGGTGCTCTCGCTGATCGTGCCGGGCAGCATCGCGGTCTGTTTCACGACGACGTTGCCGAAATCACCCGGCGCTTCAGATGGCGCAGCGAGACTCGCCCGCGGCACCGCAGCGACGACAACCAGCACGAATAGGCCACGCCAACGCTTCGCGATCATGTACGGCTCCAGGCCGCACGACGGGATACTCCCCTCCCAGCGTGCAGGCGATCCCATCGTACATTGCCGCCGACTCGCCGGAAAGCGACGCATGCCACGCCGCGCCGGTGACAGTTGTCCCCATGTGCGATCTGGCGGATGGATGGGCGCCTGGAACACCTCGCCGACGGTCTGTGGCAGATCGAGGCGGACGTCCCCCGGCTCCCGATCGGCCGCCGGATGGTCATCTGGACCTACCTGGGTGGACCGCGCGATATCCGACAGCTTCGGCGGCTGGCGACGCCTGATGTCGGCATGATCGTCCCCGGCCACGGTCACCTGATCCGCGAGCAGGCGGCCGATGTCTTGCGGTCGATCGCCGACACCCTTGATCGAGGCTGACGTATCGTCGCTAGGCGATGAACGATGATGGCAACGCGCCCACGATCCCCGAAACGGCCCATCCGAGTGCCGCGAGCATCGATCGGCCTGCGCCACGCCCTCCCGACGATCGTTATGTCCTGCGCACGATGCTCGGCAAGGGTGGCATGGGCGAAGTCTGGCTCGCGCGCGATGTCCGGATCGATCGCGACATCGCGATCAAGATGATGCGCAGCGACGGCCCCCGCGATCCCGAGGCGGTCGCGCGCTTCCTCCGCGAGGCGCGCGTGCAAGGCCGGCTCGAGCATCCGGCGATCGTGCCGGTTCACGATCTCGGTGGCGAACAGGACGAGCCGTACTTCGCGATGAAGCGGCTCACCGGCACGACGCTCGCCGACGTGCTCGCCGCTCGCGCGCGTGGCCAGGGAGAGGAGCGCTGGTCGCGACGCGCGCTCTTGGCGCGGCTCGCCGATATCTGCCTGGCGATCGAGCTCGCACATCAGCGCGGCGTCCTGCATCGCGACCTCAAGCCGGCGAACATCATGCTCGGTGATTTCGGCGAGACCTACGTGCTCGACTGGGGGCTCGCTCGCATCGCAGACGTCGCGGAGCTCGGGATGATCCGGACCAGCGATCTCCGCAGCGGCGAATCCGGTGCGAGCGGCGAGACCCGCGCTGGGTCGGTGCTCGGAACACCGGGATACATGGCCCCCGAGCAGATGCGCGGTGAGGCGATCGATCATCGGGTCGACATCTTCTCGCTCGGCTGCATCTTGTTCGAGATCCTCGTCGGAAGTCCCGCCGTGCCGCGCGAAGCGGCCTTCGAGGTCACGCTCGCGGCCCCTTGCTACCGGCCGCGCGAACGCGACCCGCACGCGGATGTCGCCCCGGAGCTCGACGATCTATGTGCGAGCGCGACGGCTTCGGACCCCGCGAGACGGCCGCAGACAGCGCAGCTCTTGGCCGACGGGATTCAGCGGTTTCTCGACGGCGATCGCGATCTCGCGCGCAGGCGGGAGCTCGCCGGCGAGCACGTCAAGCGCGCCATGCTCGCGCTCGGCAGCCCGCGCGATGAAGCTCGCGCGGAAGCGATGCGCGAAGCCGGTGCGGCGATCGCGCTCGATCCGAGTAACAGCGAAGCCAAGGCGATTCTCGCGCGGATGCTCCTCGAGCCGCCCGCCGAGGTTCCGCCCGAGGCGCGCAGGCGCATCGAGCTCGATCAGATGCGAGCGGGGCAGCGCACGTTGCGCGGCGGCGCGTGGGCGTACTTCGGATTCGTCTTGCTGGTCCTTGCACTCCAGTTCGCAGGCATGCACGGCGAATGGCCGGTGTTCGTGCTCGCCGGCTTGCTCTTCGCGCTCGGCGGAATTTGCTTCGTCCATAGTCGCAAGCCGCGCCCGGTCTCGCCGCTCATGTTCGCCGCCGTCCTGATCCTCCACGCTTCCATGCTCGCGATCACCGGCGTGTTGTTTGGAACGCTGATCGTGCTGCCGATCTTCGTGATCGGATCGCTCGCAAACTTCATCACCATACCGTCGGTCAATGCTCCAAAGCGGATCACGTTGGCGATGTCGATGGCGGTCGTCGTCCCGGTCGCGCTCGAATGGCTCGACGTGCTACCGCGAACGCTTCATGTCGTCGGCTCGGCCGTGGTGTTCGAGCCGTGGGCGGTGCAGCTCAGTCCGACGGTGCTCCTGGTAGGAGTGATAACCTCGTTCCTGCTGCAGGTGGTGGTAACGGCATCGCTCTCCAGCGTCCAGCGACGAAGCCAGGAGCGGATGGCCGAGCAACTGCACGTCCAATCCTGGCATCTGCGACATTTGGTACCGGACTCGGCCGCCTAGCCCGAGCCGGAAGTGCTGTGTATGCTTCACGCATGATGACGGAGAGCCCGAGCGGGCTGAAATACGAAGACACCAAGGTCGGAACCGGGGCGAGCCCGACGCGCGGACAAACGTGCGTCATGCACTACACCGGGTGGCTGTGGGTCAACGGTGCGAAGGGCGCGAAGTTCGATAGCTCGGTCGATCGCGGCTCGCCGTTCGAGTTTCCGATCGGCATGGGTCGCGTGATCAAGGGCTGGGACGAAGGCGTGCTGTCGATGAAGGTCGGCGGCAAGCGCACGCTCCTGATCCCGCCCGCGCTCGGTTATGGAGATCGCGGCGCCGGTGGGGCGATTCCGGGCGGCGCCACGCTGCTGTTCGAAGTCGAGCTCCTGAAGCTCGCCTGATCGCATCCGACAAACACCGTGATCGAAGGCGCTAAGGTGGCGCACTCGTAGCTACGGCGCGACATCGCACGGCACCTCGGCCCGTACTTCGCGCGGAGGAACGCCTTCGTTTGTTGCTCGTCTGTCGCGCTGGGCTCGACCGATCTCGTGGCCCGTTGCTCGGCGATCCCGAGGGTGACGGCGTGTGCGATCAGCGCATCACATTCCAGCTCGTTCGGCGCGGTCTCGGTGATCGCGAGCGGCTCGCCGCTGCCGGTCCGCGTGTGCGGATGCGACGGGGCAGTGTGCCCGCTGCTGCAGGAGGCCACCGCGAGGTACGCCAGTGCGAAGAGCCTGGTCACGACTTTGATGTTAGCGTGGAACCTCGATGGCGCTCTGGTTTGCAGCTCTGCTCGGTCTGATTCAAGGACTGACGGAATTTATTCCCGTTTCCTCGACGGCTCACCTCAAGATTGCGCCGGCTTTATTCGGGCAACACATCTCGCCCGAGGCGTACACCGCCTACATCGCCGTGATCCAGCTCGGCACGCTCGCCGCCGTGCTGGTGTACTTCGCGCGCGATCTCGTCGGGCTCGCGACCGCGATGGTGCAGGCGCCGCAGTCGCACGACGCGAAGCTCCCCTTCATGCTCGCGATCGGGACCGTGCCGATCGTGGTCGTGGGCCTGCTGCTCAAGCATCGGATCGAGCACGATCTGAGCTCGCTCTATCTGATCGCCGGCGCGCTGATCGTCGTCGGGATCGCGATGGCGATCATCGATCACTACGCGACGGGCCGGCTGGATCCGCGACCGCTCGCCAGCCTGACGTATAGCGATGCGCTGCTGGTCGGCCTCGCGCAGTCGCTCGCCTTGTGCCCGGGTGTGTCGCGGTCGGGCGCCACGATCTGCATGGCGCTGCTGCTTGGCTTTGCGCGCAGCGATGCCGCGCGGTTCTCGTTCTTGTTGTCGATCCCGGCAGTCGCGGGGGCCGGCATCCTCGAAGCGAGCAAAGCGTTTCGCGAGCTCGGTAGCTCGGCGGCGCCCGCGATCGCCGTTGGCATCGGTGTCGCGGGTGTGACCGGATACGCGGCGATCGCGTGGATCTTGAAGTGGCTCGGCAGTCACCAGCTCGTCGGGTTCGCGATCTACCGGATCGCGTGCGGTCTCGCACTGCTCGCGGCGCTGGCAGCGGGCTACTTGCAGAACGTCTAACACCCGGTGAGGTTGAGAGAATCGCTGTCGGCTGATAGCCTCAGGCGTTACGTTTCTCTTGAAGGGTGAACGATGAGGATTACTCGTCTCGCTTGGCCGCTCGTGGTCGCGCTGTCGTTGTTCGTCGCCACGAACGCGCGCGCGCAAAATTGTCCCGGAAATACGCCGGGCAAGTATCCGGTGTCGATCGACTCCGCGCCTTCGGGCGCGGCGGTCTACATCAATGACAAGACGTGCCCCGCCGTGGGCGTCACGCCATGGACCGGCAAGATGGCCGCTGGTGACTTCACGGTGATCGTCGAAGCGCCGGGTTACGAGTCGGCTTCGCGGCCGTTCAAGGTCGCGCGCTCGCGCAAGACGCAGCAGCTGTTCGTGCCCCTGGTCAAGAAGGCGGATCCGCCGAAGATCGACGTGCGTGCCGATGCCGACAAGAACGTGTTCGGCTCGACGATCTTCCTCGACGGCCAGCCGCAGGGCCAGGCGCCGATGATCATCACGACGACGGCCGGTCGCCACCAGATCCGGATCCAGAAAGACGGCTTCGATCCGCTCGAGACGTGGCTCGAGACCAAAGAGAACCAGACGCAGACGTTCGCGCCGACGCTCAAGGAAATTCCCAAGCCAAAGTACGGCTCGATCGTCGTCGAAGCCGACGTGCCGGACGCCGAGGTCTACATCGACGGCAACAAGCATCCCGACAACACGCCTGCCGTGATCCAGAACGTGATCGAAGGCGTTCACGTGGTCGAGGTTCGCAAGGCGCCCGCGCTGCCGTGGAAGCAGACGATCCAGGTCACCGCGAACGCGCCGACGAAAGTCCGCGCGGAGATCCAGGCATCGATGAACGGTGGCGTCGGTGTCGTGCGCGTGCTCAGCGATGCGCCGGGCGCGCGGGCGTTCATCGACGGTACCGACATGGGGCCCGTGCCGGTCGACATCAAAGACGTCAAGGCCGGCGAGCACATCGTCCAGGTCAAGGCGCCGGGCATGCAGACGGCCGAGCACAAGGTCGTCGTCGCGGCCGGCTCGTCGAAGATCGAGAAGTTCGATCTCAACGCCGAGGCGCCGGGCGATCAGGGCATCCTCAAGGTCGTCTCGACAGTGCCCGAAGCACTCGTGTTCATCGACGGCGCGGCGATCGGCAAGGTGCCGGTCGAGAAGAAGATCGCATCGGGCGAGCATCCCGTCGTCGTGCGGCTCGAAGGTTTCAAGCAGTTCGATCAGAAGGTTCGCGTCGAGGCCGGCCAGACCGTAACCGTGCAGGCCGATCTCAAGGCGGTTGGCCGCCTCCGGATCCTGTCGACGCCTTCGCAGGCCCAGGTGATCATCAACGGCCTGCCGGTCGGCAAGACGCCGCTCGATCAGGAGGTCGAGGTCGGCGAGACCGTGATCCGGATCGAGCTCGCGGGCTTCCAGCCGTTCGAGCAAACGGTGACGATCGAGGGCGGCAAGACGCAGACGCTGTCGCGCGAGCTCGCGGTTGCGGGGCCGAGTGAATCGGAGCTGGTCGCCGAACAGCGCGGCTTGTCGTCGTTCGGTGCGCGCACGTTGCCGCGCGGTCGCTCGACCGTCGACTTCAGCGCCGGGTATCCGTATTACCTCGACGGCCGCGTCAACGTCGGCGCCGGCAAGATCGCGGGCAAGTTCGGCTTCGACGCAGGGGTCTCGGTACGCACGATGCTCGCACGTACGGAGCTGGGGATCGGTGGCCGGATGATGCTCGCCGATGCAGATCCGTTCGCGGCCGGTGTGTTCACGGACCTCTACTGGGGCTCCAAGCTCCTCGATAACTCGCAGCGGAACGGCTTCACCTGGAATGCGGGCTTGCTGGCGTCACTGACCGCGCTCGCGCACGTCACGATCTCGGGCCGCTTGTACTTGAACATCTGGAGCGACCGGCACTGCCCGGTGAAGAAGGCAAACCCGATCGGCTCGACGGACGTCTTCGAAGGCGACGATGCGACGACTCACGCGGAGATCCAGGCGTGCCGTGACTTCTACAACAACGCCGCGAGCACGACCGATCCGGAGATCGTCAAGATCAAGGCCGACACCGGCTGGAAGACGAGGGACGACGTGTTCGGTCGCGAGAACGGCATCCGCGTGATGGCGAGCATCGTCTCCGAGATCGCGGTCGATCAGCACTGGAACTTCTTCGGCATCCTCGAGGGTGCGCCGTTCCAGGGTCAGCGCGCGTTGTTCACGAACGAGTTCGCGCACTCGATGTTCAACACCGACTACAACCTGTATCTGCGGCTCGGCCTGACCTACAAATTCTAACCGGCGAGCGGAGCGAACGCGATCGCCGAGTACGCGACGGCGGTCGACGTTCCCGGGTTGTAGTAGGCGTGCTTCTGATCGCCGCGAAAGCTCACGACATCGCCTTCGGCGAGCGTGTAGCGCTGGCCTGCGACCGCGAGCTCCACCGTGCCGCGCTCGCAGGTCAGGTACTCGCGCGTGCCCGGCGTGTGCGGGACGCCCGCCATGCGCGCGCTCGGCGGCAACACCATGCGTTCGAGATCGAGGCCGGGGAGGGGCTCGGGCAGGAGCTTGCGAATCGCGACCTGACCGCGTTGGCGGGTCGGTAGCTCGTCGGCGCGCAGGAGTCGCGCAGGTTGGCGCGGCGGTGCGAGAAGCTCGTCGAGACGGACCTGCAGCGCGTTCGCGACCTTGACCAGGACGGCGAGCGTGGGATTGCTGCCGCCGGATTCGAGATGGGTCCAGGTCGCGCGCGGAACTCCCGCGGCCTTTGCGATCTGCTGCTGCGAGAGACCGCGAGCTTCGCGGATGCCTCGAATGTTGTCGGCGAGGTGGTCGGTGATATTTACGTCCATGGCTCCTCGAATGGCGTGCCGCCAATAGAATAGCGCACGCGATGACAAATTGGCGGCGGGTGTTACGAAGGGAACACAGGAGGCCGTCATGAAGATCGAAGGACAGGGTGCGCTGGTGACCGGCGCGAGCCGTGGGTTGGGCAGGGCGCTCGCGGAGCTCCTTGGGGCGAAAGGTGCACGCGTCGCGATGATCGCCCGTGACGCGGGGCCGTTGTCGGATGCGGTCGCGACGATCCGGGCGCGAGGCGGTGTTGCGCATGGGATCGTCGCAGACATCGCAGCGAAGGACGCGGTGCACAAGATTGCCGGTCAGGCGCAGGGCTTGATCGGCGAGATCGGGATCGCGATTCACAACGCGAGCACGCTCGGACCGGTGCCGCTCCGGCTGCTGCTCGATACCGAGTGCGAGGATCTCGCGGCGGTGCTCGAGACCAACCTCGTCGGACCGTTTCGTCTGACCAAGATCCTCGCCGGCGCGATGGCGCTGCGTGGCGAAGGCGTGATCGTTCACATCAGCTCGGATGCCGCGGTCGAGCCCTATCCAACCTGGGGTGCCTACGGGATCTCGAAGGCCGCGCAGGATCACCTGAGCCGCGTGCTCGCCGCCGAGCTCTCGGGGACGGGCGTGCGTGTGCTCGCGGTCGATCCCG
Organism: Myxococcales bacterium; assembly: GCA_028287115.1. Lineage (GTDB taxonomy): Bacteria > Myxococcota_A > Polyangia > Haliangiales > Haliangiaceae > JABFXX01. The sequence continues at coordinate 19,049 of JAQBQF010000204.1, read as the reverse complement.
GCGAGATGGATACGAAGATGCACGCCGACGCCGTGCCGGATGCAGATCGAAAGACGTTGCAGAGGCCGGCCGATGTCGCGGCGCGGATCGTGGCGATGATCGCCGATGAGGCGCGGGCCGTCAGTGGTGTGCGACTGGTCGCACCGAGCTTCGAGGTCGCGCCGTGAGGTTTCATCGGCACGACCGCACCGCGCTGAGGCCGACGCCGGCGCGATCGCCGCTCGATGCATTGCGATCGACCGGCGGCAACGTCGCTAGCGGCGGATTGCGTACCGACGAAGTCTCGCGGCACGCCGTGCGGCTCGTCGCGATCGATCGCGACGCGGATCGCATCGAGATCACCGCGTTCGGCAAGTTGCCCGATCTGTTGCGAGCGGGCGACCTCGTGGTCGTCAACGACGCGGCGACGCTGCCCGCCTCGTTGCCCGCGCGCAGCGAGCGTGGCGATCTGTTCGAGGTTCGGCTGTCCGGCCCGGTCGAGACGAATCGGCTCTACGGTGTGCTGCTCGGAGCGGGCGACCATCGCACGCGCACCGAGTATCGCGCGGCTCCGCCGAAGCTCGCGGTCGGTGAGCGAGTGTGGCTCGGAGCGATCGCCTCGACGATCGCGAGCATCACGGGACGACGAGTCGAGCTCGTGACGCGGGAGTCCGGCGACGCGCTGTGGCAGGCGCTCTATGCGAGCGGCAAGCCCGTGCAGTACGCGCACCGATCCGAGTTGTTACCGCTGTACGCGGTCCAGACGGCGTATGCGGCGCGCCCGTGGGCGGCGGAGATGCCGTCGGCAGGTCGGCCGCTCACCTGGGAGGTGCTGCTCGGTCTGCGTCGCGCAGGCGTCACGATCGCGACGCTCACGCATGCCGCGGGGTTATCGTCCACCGGCGACGAAGCACTCGATCGTGCGCTGCCGTGGCCCGAACGCTACGAGATTCCGCGCCGCACGATCGCCGCGATCTCCAAGACGCGTGAAGCAAACCGTCGCGTGATCGCGATCGGCACGACCGTCGTCCGTGCCCTCGAGGCCGCCGGCGGCGCGGGCGAGCTGCAGGCCGGCTCGGGAATCGCGACGCTGCGTCTCGACGGGACGTCCAAGTTGCGCGTCGTCGACGGCCTCGTAAGCGGCTTGCACACGCCCGGTGAGAGTCACTTCGACTTGCTCACCGCGTTCGCGCCGGCAGAGCGGTTGTCGCGCGCGATCGATCTGGCGGCGGCGCAAGGCCTGTCGAGCCACGAGCTCGGTGACGCGTGCCTGATCTTGTGAGCACGTCTCAGTCGCGCAGCCGGTGCAGCAGGATCAGCTGACCGAGCGCCGCCGGAACCGCACTCTCGACGCGCAGGATCGGTGCACCGAGCGAGACGGGTGCGAAGCCGCGCGCGACGAACGTGTCGAGCTCGCGCTGGATCCATCCGCCTTCGGGACCGATCGCGATCACCGTCGGGCCACGCGTGGTCACGACGTGCTCGATCGGTGGCGCGGTCGGGTGCGCGAGGAGCCGCATCACCAGCGGCCCGCCGAGCGCGGGATAGCGGCCATCGAGCAGCGACATCAGGCGATCGTGCACCTGGATCGCGGGCAGCCGGGTCGTCGCGCCTTGTTCGGCGCCGAGTCGCGCGGCTTCGGCGAGTGCCGCGGGATCGAGGCGAGGCGACCCCAGGTAGCTCTTGTCGACGCGCCACGCGTTTGTCAGATCGACCCGCCGAACGCCGAAGGCCGCACACGTCTCGATCACGCGCGACAGCATCTTGGGTCGCGGGATCGCGAGCACGAGCTCGATGTCGAGCTGCGGCGGTGGCTCTCGATCGATCGTCAGCCGCACCGTGAGCGCGCCATCGTCCCCCTCCGGGGATTCCGCGGCCTCATCGCGAATCACCTCGGCGGTCCCGATCCCGCCGCCGAGCACGCCCGCGCGCACGACGGAGCCGACGGTAGCTTTGAGGACCGTGCGTAAGTGCTCGGCCCGCCTACCCTCGAGCGTGCAGACCCCCTCGGTGATCTCGGTGGGGTCGACGAGTAACAGGTTCACGCAAGGACCTTACCGCGGTAGCTTCCCGTCATGCCGTTCTTCCAGGAGCCGCCGCGCCTCGGTAATCAGTTCGATGACGATCCACTGCTCCCGTCGTGGATCGACAGATTCGTTCCGAGCGTCACCGAAGAGCTCCGATCCCTCGGCGATGTGGCGGTCGAGTATTACGGTAAGCAACTCGCCGATCGCGAGAACGAGCCGGTGCTCACGCAATGGGATGCGTGGGGCAATCGCATCGACAAGATCGAGGTGTCTCCGCTCTGGCACGAGGCCCAAAAGCTCGCCGCGAAGCACGGCATGGTCGCCGCCGGGTACGAAGCTCACTACGGTAAGCACGCGCGCACGCATCAGTTCGCGGTCGTTCACGTGCTCGGCCCATCGCTCGACGTCTACTCGTGTCCCCTCGCGATGACCGATGGCGCGACCCGCACGCTGCTGTCGAGCGGCAATCGCGCGTTGATCGATCGCATCGTGCCGCGGCTGACGTCGCGCGATCCGAGCATCATGTGGACGAGCGGGCAGTGGATGACCGAGCGCACGGGCGGCTCCGACGTCTCGCAGACCGAAACGATCGCGAAGCCGGATGGCGATGGCTGGCGGCTCTACGGCACGAAGTGGTTCACGTCGGCGACGACGTCGGAGATGGCGCTGACGCTCGCCCGACCCGAAGGAAACGTGCTCGGTAGTCGCGGGCTCGCGCTGTTCTTCGTCGAGCTACGCGATGCCAACGGCCGGCTGCGCAACATCCAGGTCAATCGCCTCAAGGACAAGCTCGGCACGCGCAAGGTGCCGACGGCCGAGCTCACGCTCGACGGAACACCGGCGACCCTCGTCGGTGCGGTGACCGATGGCGTTCGCGCGATCACGCCGATGTTGTCGATCACGCGGACTTGGAATGCAGTCAGCGCGGTGTCGGGCATGCGCCGCGGACTCGCGCTCGCGCGCGACTACGCTCGGCGTCGCAAGGCGTTCGGCGCGATGCTCGTCGACAAGCCGCTTCACGCGGATACGCTCGCGATGCTCGAGGCCGAGTATGCCGGCGCGTTTTGTCTGGCATTTCGCAGCGTCGAGCTCCTCGGCTCGCTCGACGGCGGGCCCGATATGGAGCCGGGCGGGTTGACCCCGACCGGCGGGAACGACGCCGACGAGCGGCTCGCACGTGCGCTCGTCCCGATCGCCAAGCTGACGACCGCCAAGCAAGCGGTCGCGGTGATCTCCGATGCGATCGAGGCCTGCGGCGGCGCCGGTTACGTCGAGGATACCGGCCTGCCGCGGATCCTCGCCGATGCGCAGGTCCTGCCGATCTGGGAAGGCACGACGAACGTGCTCTCGCTCGATACCTTGCGCGCGCTCGGCAAGGGCGGCGCGCTCGAAGCGATCACGGCCGAGGTCGAAGGCAACTGCGCCGCGGCGACCGATCGCGGCCTCGCGCGCCCGATCGAAGCGGCGCGCGCGGCGCTTCGTCACGCGACGGCGTGGGTGGTCGAAGCGATGCCGCAGCCCGATCGGCTCGAGGCCGGCGCTCGGAGATTCGCGCTCACGCTCGGCCGCACGCTCGAGCTCGCGCTGCTTTGCCGTCACGCGCAGTGGTGTCTCGATCACGGACACGGCCCGCGCACCGCAGCGGCCGCCCGGCGGTTCGCGATGAACGGCGTCGACCTCATCGGCGATGCGGTGCTCGAAGACACCAAGCTCCTCGCGTAGGCTAAAAAAACAGGGGCCAGATGGCCCCTTGTCGTCATGTCGCCGCGGTCTAGCTACGCGCCTGGAGGAGGCGGTGCGCCCGGACCTTCGGGCGGCGGGCCACCGGCGGGCGGGCCAGCGGGCGGCATCGGAGCCGGCGCAGCGCCGTTGCACTGATAGTGGACGCGCCATGCGGTTGCCGTGCGCGTGCTCTGCTGACCCGTCGTGGTCTCGTCGGCACGCTGATGGCGGCCATCGCGCGACGAATCGGCGGCGGACGAAGTATCCTGGCGCGTGACCGTGTCGGTACCGATCGCCTCTTCACCCTCTTGGACGATGGTGAAGTTATTCGGGCCGCAATGCTGCGCCATGTTCTGGTTCGCCTGCTCCATTGCCTTCGTGCGATCGCCCTGGAGCTCGATCACGCCACCCCCTTGGGTGCGCGAGATGTAGCGGGCGCTGCCACAGGCAGCCAGTGCGAGAATCAATCCCAATGAAACCTTGCGAAGCATGTCGTTCCCTTTTCTCAGAGTTTGACGGCCGGTGTAGGGGCCGACCCTAAACCAATCCTGCTACCTCGGGCAAGGCCGCTTGACACACGCGGCTCGCGAGACCGACCCTCCCCGACATGGGGTCGGTCGAGTCGAAGATCGCCGAAGTCACGGTCTATGCGAGCGGAGCGAGGATTCGCCGGGTCGCGACCGTCGCGGGGCCATTGCCGACCTCCGTGCGGTTCGTCGGGCTGCCACTGTCGGTGATCGATGACACCGTGAGCGTCGAGGTCGAGGGCCACGCGACGGTGATCGCGGTGCGCACCGGATCCGAGGTTCCAGAGACGGCCGATGCCGCGGAGGACTCGCCCGAGCTGCGTGCGGCTGGTCGCCGGGTGACGCTCGCCGAGACCGAGGTCGAGCGGATCTCGTTGGCGCTCGCGCGGCTCGCGGAGACGTCGATCATCGCGCCGGATCCGTCGGAAGCTCCGCCGGCCGCGTGGCATCAAGTGATCGCGGCGCGCCGGATGCTCGTCGCGGTCCGCGCCGAACGCGAGCTGGCACTCCGCGAAGGTGCGGCGGCCGCGCGTCGCGAGGTCGAGGAAGCCCGGCGCGAGCTCGAGATCACGGCCGATCGCGATCGACGAACCGGGACGGCGCGCGCCGCCAAGCTTCACGAGCTTCGCAAATACGTCGAGCTCGAGCTCGCTTCGCAGAGTGCGGGCGACGTGACGATCTATGTGGAGTATCAGGTCGCCGCCGCGCGGTGGGCGCCGAGCTACGTGGCGAGACTCGACGGTGACCAAGCGCGCTTCGAGCTCCGCGCCGTCGTCGCGCAAGACTCGGGTGAGGATTGGAGCGAGGTCGCGCTGAGGCTGTCGACCGCGGAGCCCGAGCGCTTCACGCAATTACCCGAGCTCGTGCCTCAGAAGATCGGACGCCGTCAGGCCGAGACCGCACGCCGGGGATTCCGCGCGCCCCCGACGGGCACCGACGAGCTCTACGCCGATTACGATCGCGGCTTCCCGAAACGCGCGCGGTCGAAGCCGTTTGCGGCGACCGCCGTCCTCGATGACTCGACGTTCGAAGGTCGCGTTCCCGAAGCGGGCGCGCAGGCCGAAGGTGGGTTGCGGTTCGAGCAGCAGAACTGGGACGAGGATTCGTCGGAAGCGCGCGCGTTCGAGCCGGTCGGCACACCGCCTCCTCAGATGATGCAGATGATCGCGAAGAAGAGCCGCGCCGGCGGTCCACCACCCGGTGCGCCGATCGCAACGCGCAGCGCACTGACGAGAGCCGGCACGATCCAGCCTGCGCCGGCGCCGCAAGCACCGACGCCGCGCCTTGACTACGGAAGCTTGCGAATGGCGAGCGCGGGATCTCCCGAGCGCGGCCGACTCGTGCCGGCGCCGCGGTCGCCACAAGACGCCGAGATCACTTCGCGAGTCGCACGCGCGAGCGCCGCGATGGCAGAGCTCGTCTTGCCGCGAGGCTGCGCCACCGAATGGCTGCACACCTACGACTACGCGTTCGCCGCCGAGGGCAAGGTCGACGTGCGCGCCGACGGCGCGTGGCATTCGATCGCGGTCACCGCGCGCGCGAGCAAGGCCAAGCTGCATCACGTCGCGGTGCCGCGCGAGCAGCCGGACGTGTTTCGCGTCGCGACAATCGGTAATCCGCTCGAGGGGCCGCTGCTGCCCGGGCCGATCGATGTCTACGATCGCGGACAATTCCTGGTGACCAGCGAGGTCGACTACACGCCGCCGGGCGCGGCCGTCGAGATCGGGCTCGGCGTCGACGCGAGCGTCAAGATCGCGCGCAATGCCGAATTCCACGAAGAGGCGACGGGCATGCTGCGCGGCGGGCTCAAGCTCGTGCACGCGATCACGATCGCGATCGAGAATCTCTCGGCGCGCGCGATCGACATCGAGGTGCGCGAGCGAATCCCGGTGACGCGCGAGGGCGACGACGAGATCGAAGTCACGCTCGGCAAGATCGATCCGGCGTGGGAGCGGTGGACACCCGACGCGACCGCCCCGCGTGACGAACGCTTGCGAGGGGCCTATCGCTGGAGCACCTCGGTGCCGGCGGCCGCGAAACAGCTGCTCCGCGCGGGTTACGAAGTGAAGATCGCCGGCAAGCTCGAGCTCGTCGGCGGCAACCGGAGAGAGTCGTGAGCGACGCACCGGTCGTCGCGGTCACCGTGCTCGAGGATCGCGCGTCGGTCACCCGGCGCGGCACGGTCTCCGTGCGTGCGGGCCAGCAGCGAGTCGTGATCGAGCGAGTCGCCGCGGGGCTCGTCGATAAGACCTTGACCGCGACGTGCAGCGGCGCGCGCGTGCTCGACGTCAGATGCGAGCGCTACCTCGCCCCGTGGCGCGTCGAGACCACCGGGGATATCGCGAGTCTTCGTGCCGAGCGGACCAAGCTCACCGCCGCCCGTGATGCGGCGCTCGCGAAGGTCCAGGCAGCCCGCGCGGAGACCGACGCGCTCGCCGAGCTCGTCGCGGCCTCGCTCCATGATCTCGCCGTCGCGGCCACGCGCGGCGCGGGCCCCGATGGCGCAGGCCAAGAGCTGACGAGGCTCGATCTCGCGGATGCGGCCGCGCGCGTCCGGCGTGTCGATGCCGAGCTCGAAGCCGAAGATCTCGGCAGGGCGCTCGAGCGACTCGATCAGCGGATCCTGCGTGCCGAGAGTCAGGCCGGCGAAGAGGCCGCGCGGCTCGTGATCGATCTGGTCGCGGATGCAGCGAGCGACGTCACGATCACGGCAAGCTACGTCGTGCCGAGTGCAGCGTGGCGGCCCTATCATCGAGCGATCTTGAATCGCGAGACGAGCCGCATCGAATGGCAGACGACCGCGTGTGTGTGGCAGGCCACGGGCGAGGACTGGACCGATGCGGAGCTGACGTTCTCGCTCGAACGGCCGTCGCTTGGCGTCGAGCCACCGGAGCTCGCCGACGACGAGCTCCACACGCGGCGCAAGCCAGACGCTGTGGTCGTCGAAGCGCGCGATCAAGAGCAGCAGACGACCGGCCTCGGCGCGGGACCGCTGCAAGTACCGGGCATCGACGACGGCGGCCTCGGCCTGCGACTCGCCGGGTCGGGCAAGATCACGATTCGCTCGGACGGCGCGCCGCATCGCGTACCGATCGGTGGGTTCACGGGGCAAGCGCAACTGTCGCTCGTCGCGATCCCGCTGCGATCGCCGTGGATTCACGTGCGTGCACGCATCGTCAACACGGGACCGATGCCTCTGCTCGCGGGCCCCGTCGATCTGATCATGGCCTCGGGATATGTCGGGCGCGCCGACGTCGGGTTCGTCGCGGCGGGCGAGAAGTTCTATCTCGGCTTCGGGCCCGAGGCCGACATCCGCGCGCATCGCGACGAGACGCGCGAGCGTGACGATGCCGGCATCCTCGGCGGCTGGAATGTCCAGACGATCCGGGTCGCGGTGCGGCTCTCGAACCTCGGTGCCGAGCGGCGCGAGGTCGTCGTCACCGAGAGGATTCCGATCTCGGAGGTCGAGCAGGTCGACGTGCAGACCTCCGCGGCCGATGCATATCTGCTCGGCGAAGACGATCAACCGGGCGGCGAGGAGATCACCCAAGTGACCGCCCGCGCGCTCGACGAGCGCGGGCTCGTGTCGTGGTCGGTCGAGCTTCCACCGTTCGGTCGTCGCGCCGTGACGCTCGAGTACAAAGTGAAGAGCCAACGCGGCGTCGCCGGTGTCTGACTCGATCGCAGAGATGTTCGCGAACCGGCTGCGCAAGAACGCGCGGCACCTCGGTAAGTGGGCAAAGCGCACCGGCATCACGTGCTGGCGGATCTACGACCGCGACATTCCCGAAGTGCCGGTGACGGTCGATACCTACGAAGGCGCGCTCGTGATCAACGATTACCGGATCGATCCGAGCGATCCGGTATGGCTCGACGGCATCGTCGCGGTTGCCGAGCAGACACTCGAGGCCAAAGAGGCGTTCGCGAAGACCCGCGAGCGACTGACCGGCCGCCGCGAAGGCCATCAGTACGAGAAACGTGAAGACGAGCCGAGCTGGCGCACGGTCGGCGAGGGCGGCCATCAGTTTCGGGTCAACCTGAGCGAGTACATCGATACCGGCCTGTTCCTCGATCATCGGCTCACGCGCGCGCGCGTCGCGGCGGAGCCCGCGAAGTCGATGCTTAACCTGTACTGCTACACCGGCTCGTTCTCGGTCTATGCGGCCGCCGCCGGGATGGCGACCACGAGCGTCGATCTATCGAATACGTACCTCGACTGGGCGCGCGAGAACCTGGCGCTCAACCAGCTCGCCGGTGAAGTGATCCAGGCGGACGTCCGCGAGTTCCTCGCCGAGGCGCGGCGCGCGGGACGCCGGTGGGACATCGCCGTCGTCGATCCGCCGACGTTCTCGAACTCCAAGCGGATGGACTACACGTTCGACATCCAGCGCGATCACGCGGCGCTGCTGATGGACGTTGCCGCCGTGACGAGCAACGTGATCTGGTTCTCGACGAACCGCAAGAAGTTCCGGCTCGACCTCGACGTGCCGGGCAACGTGATGGACGAGACACGCACGACGACGCCACCCGACTTCAAGCATCGGCCGCACTTCGCGTTTCGGATCGATCTCACATGAAGTTGCGCGTGTGAAGCGATGACAGCGCGGTCGCGCGCTCGGGCGTGAAGCCGAGGCGCAACAGGCGTTGCTGCCGGCCTTGATCCATGTCGCGGACGAGCGCGATCACGGCAGCGTGACCTGCGCGCAGCGCCTGCGGCTGCCAGTAGGCGGTTGGAGCCGACGAATAGGCTGCGAGCAGGATCAGCGCATCGAAGACCTCTTCGTTGAGGCCCGTCGTGCTCGCGAGCGCGCCGTGACGCCGCTCGATCGCGGCGGCGAGTCGGTCGCGCAGCGTCTCGTCCTCCGCGACGTGCCGGCCGAGATGGGCGAGGCCGAAGGCGACGTGACGGGCTTCATCTTGTGCGGCGAGCCGCGTCAGCTCGCGCGTGCACGGGTCGGGCGCGTGATCGCGGAGGAACCACAGCAGCGACAGGAAGCTGCCTTCGCCGAGCACCGCGAGCAAGAAGCTCGCGATCGCGAAGTCGGGCTCGTCGAACAGCGTCGCCAGTGACGCCTGGCCGCTCGCGGACGAGAGGCCGAGCTCGCTCCGCCGTAGCCGCGCACGCCGCGTGAACACTTCGATATGCCGCGCTTCATCGGCGGCTTGGATCGCGAGCAGCTGCATGACCTCGCGAAAATGCGGATGAAGCCGGCCGAGAAACCGCGTCGGCACGAGCAGCGCCGCGGTCTCGTTCTCGATCAGGTAGGTCATCACCTGGACGAGCGCGTCTTCGATCTCGTCGGGATGTTCGGTCGCGGCGGTCCAGGGAATGGCGGTCGCCGGATCCCACTGCGCGGCTGCGGCCTGCGCGTACAGCCGTGCAGCCTCATCGGCCCACACCTCGCTCTTCGTAGCGAGCGTCAGATCGAAGCTCGGCGCACCGGCCTCGACAAACGCACCGCGCGCAGCGAGACCCCAGTGTGCCGGCGGGCTCTCGACGACCTGCGCCGGATCGCTGCCGCCGGCGCGCTCGCCGCCGCGCCAGCGCGCCGCGTGCGTGGCACTTCGCGTGATCGCGTAGCCGAGCTCGGTGCGCTCGATCGCGTGACCTTGCGCACGACACCACGCGGGGAGGTCGACCACGAGCGATGCCGCGCGACCGCGGACCTCGACCACCGGAGACGTCGCGAGCGCCCGCTTGATCGGCAGGTGTCCGCCCTCGTCGAGCCCGAGATCCTCGAGCTCGACGATCACGCGATTCCGTTGCGAGCGAGCCACGGCGCGATCGTGCCGAACCGATCGATCGCGCGCTCGAGCAACGCGTAGCCGCTCGTGCGTCCCGGCCGCCACGCCTTGAGGCCCTCGAGATCGAGCAGCGGCCGGACCTGCGGATCGTCGTACGACATCGCGAGCAAGAGCTCGCGAAACTGCGCGGTCTTCGCGCTCTCGTCGAGCACGGTGAAGTTGCAGTGATCGTAAGGCGCGGTCTGCAGCACGACGCGCAGCGCGTTCGGCGCAACCAGGCCTTCCCTCGCAAATGCGAGGCGATTGCCGTCGATCACGCACGCTGCATCGACGGTGCCGGCCAACAGCGCGCGCACCGCGTCGCGCTCGCCGCCGATGTGATCGCCGTGCTTGCCGACGAGCACGTCGTGACGGACGACCGTGAGATCGCGCGCCGGATCGAGCCCCGCTTCGGCGAGCGCGACGAGGGGGATCAGCGTCGCCTGCGGCGAATCTGCGGCGCCGACTCCGATCGCGCGGCCCCGAAGATCCGCGACGGCGCGCACCGGACCGTCGGATCGCACGAGCACGACGCTCGTCAGATCGCAGTCGGTATCGCGCATCGCGATCGCCTTCGCGCGGAACGGCGCGGCGCGCACGGCCTCGAGCCATGCGAGCGGCGAGTTCCACGCGACCTCGATGTCGCCGCGCAGATGCGCTTCGACCTGCCGCTCGTAGTTCGAGTAGAGGACGAAGTCGAACGGCAGCCCGTGCGCTTCGAAGTACGCGCGGAACCCCTCCCAGATCGGGACGACCTTCGCGTCGTAGGCGACGGCACCGAGAACGAGCTCGCTCGCCATGACTAGAACAACGGAAGGCCGCAGACGGCCTTCCCGATGAAGTCATAGAGCACGTCGGTGGTCGGGCCCATCACCAGCGCGGCGCGCGCATCGCGGAACACGCGCTCGACGCCGACTTCTTTGCGGAACGCGGCGCCTCCGCAGACGCGCATCGCGAGGTCGGTGACCTCGGCGGCGGATTCCCCGCCCGCGGCCTTGCTCTCGAGCACCCGCAACATCGTATCGGCGCGTCCGGTCCCGATCGCGGTCAGCGTGTCGGCGAGCAGCGCCTTGACCTGATCCGTCTTGATCCGCATCCGCGCGATGTACGCGCGCACCGTCGGCAGATCGGCGACCGAAGATCCCGCGTGCTGGAACTGCGTCGCGCCGGCGTGGCTCGCCGTACGTTGGACCGCCGTCTCCATGAGTCCTGCCGACACCGCCGTCGACAGTACGTTGAACCAGGGCAACACGACGCCCATCATGATCCCGAAGCCTGCGCCGTCGTCTCCGAGTCGTGCGCTCGCCGGAACGCGCGCGTCTTCTGCGGTGACCGGGCTCGAGTCGTTCCCGCGGAGTCCGAGACCATCGAACGGCGCATCGGCGATCCGGAGACCCGCCGTCGCTCGCGGGACGAGCCACAGCGTCGACATCTCGCTGCCCGCCGTCGGCTTGCTCGACCACACGTAGCTATCGGCCTGGCGCGCGGAGGTGACCCAGCTCTTGCGCGCGGAGAGGCGCACGGTATTGCCATCGGCCTGCGCGGTGCCGAGCGAGGCCCAGAAGTGGCTGCGCGAGCCGACCTCCGAGAAGGCGAGCGTGGAGAGATGTTTGCCCTCGGCGATCGCCTTGCGCGTCTCGAGCGAGCCGTGCGCTTCGATCACGGCTGTCGCGCAGTAGTGCATGCAGACGACCATCGCGGTCGAGGCGCACTCGCGAGCGATCCGCTCGACCACGAATGCGGCCGCGGGGAGCCCGAGGCCTTTTCCGCCGACGCTGGTCGCGCTGACGAGGCCGAGCAGGCCCGCATCGGCGAGCGCGCGCAGTCCGGCGGCGGGGAACGTGCCGCGATCGACGTCGACGGCGTGGCTGGCGATGATGGTTGCGAGTTTCTCGGTCAGGTTCTCGTACTCGAAGGTCGACATGGCTCTCCAGGCGCGTGTGGCGCCGAGGGCGGATGCCGACCGGCGTCACATGCGAGTGCGTGACCCGAACACGTCGGGTCGGTTGCGGATTCAGCGACGGGACATGTGCGTGGAACCTAACCGATCACAGCCCGGCGCGCACGGCGCGCATGACGGTATCGGCTGCGACCTCGACCCGCGCCTGATACTCGACGAGCGCGCTGCGAATCACCTGCATGTCTCGTGCATCGGGCGCGAGCAGCGGGCGGTGTGACAGCATCCGGTGCAAGCGCTGCGCGATCGCCTCCGGATGGCGCAAGTCATCGGGTACGCCATGGGCACGCAACCGCGCGATCAAGATCGCGAACCGATCACCATCGCCGGGCTCGCGCCACGCGACGCCGCTCGCGTCGTGGCCGAGGCCGCCCAGATACGCGTCGCGATACGCCGGTTCTGCGACGAGCACGCCGTCGAGCAGCAATTCGACGCCGATGTGTGCGACCGCGCGTTTCGGGCCGCGCGCGCAACCGCCGCGTTCGAGCCGGTCGCCGAGCTCGCGCATCAGCGCCGTGACCGGCGCGAGCCGGTGAAACACACCGTCGGTCTCGTGATGCAGCTCGACGCCGATCTCGACCGCCGGATCGCTCGCGACTGCCAGGCGGCCGCCGCACATCGAGGCAAAGTCGGGCAGCATCGCGCCCAGGGCGACGCCCGGATCGCTGCCTCGCCAGCTCGCGACCGCCGCATGCCCGAAGAAGTTCACGATCCTTTGTTAGCATCTCTCTCGTGCGACTGGTTCTCGGGATCGATCTCGGCACGCAGAGCTGCAAGGCCGTGGTCTGCGACGAGCAGCTCGGGGTTCTCGGGGATCATCAAGTCCCGTACGCGACCGACTACCCACAGGCCGACCGTGCCGAGCAAGATCCGGCGGCCTGGGAAGCGGCGCTCGCACCGGTGATCGCCGGCGCGCTCGCTGCCGCGCGTGCAACACCCGACGACGTCGTCGCGATCGCATTCGCGGGCCAGCTCGATGGTTGCGTGGCGGTCGACGCAGCTGGTGCACCGCTGCACCCCGCGTTGATCTGGCAAGATCGTCGCGCGGCCGCCGAGCTCGCACAGATCGATCCGGGGCACGCACGGCTGTTCGCGATCACGGGGCAGGTCGCCGATCCGAGTCACATGGCGCCCAAGATCAACTGGCTGCGCAAGCACGGCATTCGCGCCACGCGGTTTCATCAGCCGGTCAGCTATCTCGTCGCGCGCGTCACCGGAGAATCCGTGATCGATCCGTCGCACGCTTCGACGACGCTGCTGTTCGATCTTGCGGCCGGCACCTGGTCGCAGGAGCTGCTGCGCGCGTTCGCGATCGATCCGGGCGAGCTGCCGCGGATCGCGCCGACCTGCTCCATCGCCGGCGCGATCCACCGGCAAGGCGCGAAGCTCACCGGGCTGCGCGAGGGCACGCCCGTCGCGGTCGGCACCGGCGATGACTTCGCGACGCCGCTCGGCGCCGGCATCGTCGCGCCCGGTCCCGTGATCTGCGCGATCGGAACGGCCGAGGTGGTCGGCGCCCTCTCGACGGCCGCGATCCGCGATCAGCCATCTGCGCGTAGCGGATCATCACCGTGGGTCGCGCTGCCGGAGCCGATGGTGGAGACCCACGCATTCCCGACCGGCGCGTACTTCATCGAGAATCCGGGCTGGCTCTCCGGCGGCGCGGTGCGCTGGGCGGTCCGCATGCTCGGGCTCGGCAGCGATGCCGAGCTCGATGCGCTCGCGGCCGCGGCTCCACCGGGCGCGGGAGGCATCACGTTCCTTCCCGCACTCGCCGGCGCGATGACACCGATCTGGCGCCCGGATGCTCGCGCGACGCTGCACGGACTCGCCGCCGGCCACGATCGCGGCCACATCGCACGCGCGATCCTCGAAGGCCTCGCGTTCGCCGCGCGCGATGTCGCGGAGCGGCTTGCATCGCTCGGCATCCCGGCGCGCGAAGTGCTCGTCCTCGGCGGCGGCGCGCGCAGCCGCGTGTGGATGCAGCTTCGCGCCGATGCCCTCGCGATTCCGCATCATGTCGCGGCGCGCGCCGATAGCTGCCCGGTCGGAGCCGCGATGATCGCCGCGGTCGCCGCTGGAATCATGCCGAGCCTGGACGCCGCGGCTGCCTGCGCACCACCGGCGGCCGCGACCTTCACGCCACAGGACTCGCTCGACGAGGCGTATGAACGCTATTGTCGCCTCGTCGGGCAACTCGCCCCGAAATAGCGCGCCGGATCACGGTCGAGGCTTCCGCGCCGCAGGTGCCATGCGGTGTGAACCAGGTGACTACGACGCTCGTACTCCATGGGGTACAGTGCAGCTCATGCGACGAACCTTGCTCGTCGTCGGGTTGGCGCTCGCGGGTTGCCCGAGTACGCCACCTCCGGCATGCAAGACCGTCGACCTGACGTGCTCGCCGCTGTACATGCCGACCTTCGACAACGTCTACAAGAACACGCTCAAGACCGGCTGCGGCTCGGATCGGGCGTCGTGTCATTCGGCCGCCGGCCACCAGGGCGGCATGTCGTTCGAGACGCCGGCGATCGCCTACGCCGCCCTCACCGATCCAGCGCATCCGCGCGTCATGCCGGGCAACCCGGCGTGCAGCCTGATGATCGTTCGCACCGACTCGCCGGGCACGGACTATCAGATGCCACCCGGTGATCCTCTGAGCGCGGCCGAGCGGTGCGCGCTCATTCAATGGGTGCAGTGCGGCGCGACCGGCCCAGGAAGCTCATGTCCATGATCAAGGTTCTGTTACTCGGCCTCGTGCTCGCGGCATGCGGCGGAGGACCGAAAGATACGATCGAGCAGCTGCAGGATCCTTCGACGTGCAAGGAGTGCCACCCGAAGCACTATCAACAGTGGTCGGGCTCGATGCACGCGTACGCGTCCGATGATCCGGTGTTCATCGCGATGAACAAGCGCGGTCAGCGCGAGACGAGTAACCAGCTCGGCACCTTCTGCGTGCAGTGCCACGCGCCGATGGCGGTCAAGCTCGGCCTCATTACCGCGGACAGCGCTAAGGACTTCGATCCCGCGGCGCTGCCGCCGACCGCGCGCGGCATCACTTGTTACTTCTGCCACAACGTCGCGTCGGTCGCCGACACCCACAACAACGGCCTCGTGCTCGCGATGGACGATGTGATGCGCGGCGGCGCGAAGAATCCCATCGATTCACCGGCGCACAATTCGGCACACGACCCCGCAATGGCGGGTCTCACCAACAACTCGACGATGTGTGGCTCGTGCCACGACGTCGTCACGCCGCGCGGTGTCGCGCTCGAGCGCACGTTCAGCGAATGGAGGACGACGATCTTCAAAGAAGTGGATCCCACGCCCGGCAGCGGGCTACCGCTCACGTGCAGCAACTGCCACATGACCGCGACGACGGACGTGATCGCCGACAAACCCGGTCTCAACGTCGGGGCCCGCAGTTATGGATTCCACGACCACGGGTTCCCAGGCATCGATCAAGCGCTGACCGACTTCCCCGAGACCATGGCGCAGCTCGACGGCATCAACGCGATCCTCAAACCAGCGGTCGCGATCAAAGGAGCGATGCCGAGGAGCGGCCCACAGCCGGGCGGGATCTGCGTCGAGCCACAAATGGGTGGCCAGATCACGGTGCGAATGGACACGTTCAACGTCGGCCATATGTTCCCGAGTGGTGCGGCTCAAGATCGCCGCGCATGGCTCGAGGTCAAGGCGTACGACGCGAGCAACGTGCTCGTGTTCTCGAGCGGCGTGACACCCGATGGGATGGATCCCGACGATTTGGGTGATCCGCTCAAGGGCTTCTTTTGGGATCGCACCTTCAAAGACGACATGAGCCCAGCGCACTTCTTCTGGGACGTCGCGAGCTACACGAGCTTCCTGCTCAAGCCTCCGATCACGCGGGTCTCGACCGACGTCGGGTACGATCACTCGACGACATCGGTGTTCTCAGTCGGCGCTCTGTTGCCGAATATCGCGGTGATCACGGCGCGGATCCGGATCCTGCCGGTCGCGTACTCGGTTCTCGATCAGCTCATCATGTCGGGCGATCTCGATCCGAGCATCCGTTCGAAGATGAAGGTGCTCGATACCCAGGCACCCGTCGCGGTGTGGACCAAGGCGACGCAAGATCCGGTGACGAGGTGCAACCCGTTCCCATCGCCGACGCCGCCGTAGTTACTCGATGCAGAATCGGAACATGACGTTATCGGCCGGGCTACTTCCGGACGCCGTCACGTCGAGGGTCGTCTCCCACACACCGGGCATCCACAAATTCACGGGCGTCAGCTTGTACTGACCGGCATCGGCCATCGGAGTCACGACGACCGCGAGCGGCGAGCCGTGTTGATGCGACGGCATGAACGGGGTCACCGACATCGAGGCGCCGGTGACCGGGCTGCCGACCACGCCGCTGGTCATCGAGCTCACCTGGACGACCCACGTGTTATCGCCGCGCGCAGGCGGCACTGGATCCGCGGACATCATCTTGAAGTCCAGCGCTCCGTTCGCACCGGCCTTGTCGAGCCCGACGACAAACGTATCGGCGTTCTTGACCTGCGAGCAGGGCGGGTCGTCCGCAGGCGGCGTCGTGGCGCACGCACCAAGAGCCGACGCCAAACCGAGAGCGAGCACAGACGATTGGCGCATGGTCCACCTACGCATGTTGAAGCCGAAGGTTACCGGACGTACGCCTGCCACGGGAGATCGGATCGCTCACCCCGGCTAACACCCCGAGACGCTTTGATTACTCCGTCAGAAGGATCACGGTATCCTTCGATAATCCGAGGCCGCTCGGGATGCCCGTGAACGTCACGCGAGCGATCGCGCCGCCGTCGGGCAGGCCCCACACCTCGCCGAGCGTCGCGCCCGGCTGCAGAAACGCCGTCACCGTCGTGTGGCCGCTCGCACCGTGGCCGCTGACGGGCTCGACGCGCAACTGGAGTGCATACTTGCGAATCGGCGAGATCTGACCGGCAACGCGCAGCGCACGGCGCTGGACGATCCGTGTCGACAGCATCCAAGCCTCGGCGGTCGTCTTCGTCACCGGCTCGAGCGTCGCGGCGACCGAAGCGATCCGCGCGCGGATTTCGGTCTCGTGATCACGCTCCTCGTACCACGCGTGGATCGGCACGAGGTGACCTTGCCGAGCGCCGCGCAGGAACAAGCGATACGCGATCGGGGCTTCGCCGCTGCCGAGCTCTTCGACGACGTACGCGATGCCTTCGCTGTTCGAGACACCGAGCACCGACATCCGGTGACTGCTCGCAGGCGCCGTTGTCGCGACGTCGTCCGTCGTGCAGACGGTCGAGGTCATGAAGCCGAGCGAGAGCCGAAGCGTCGGCATCGGGGCATCGCGATGGATATACGCGTGGGCGAGCGCTCGCTGCATGCGGCGCGTACGCGCGAGCGCGAGAAGTGCGGACTGGGTCTTGGCGTCACGGTTCACGGCGGGTCTCACTGCTTGTATGAACGCGCGAGAACGCCGGGGGTTGCACTGCACGTGATCAATGCAACGTGCGGGAATATCTTCGTGTCTTCGCCGGTTGAAGGCAGTTAGCACCTAAGCGTCCAACGGACGTTAGGGCGCCAAATACGTCGTCGACTGGACCGCGCCGGTACGGTCGGTACGGGTCCAGATGCCGGTGCGCCGGCCCGCGGCCATCGTGCCTTCCACGACCACACCGCCGACGAGCTGCCGCCACGAGCCGTCGAGCACGCCGGCTTTGTACGTCGCGCTGAGCACGACCGATCCCGCGGCGTCGTACTGCGTCCACGTGCCGCTGCGTTGATCGTTGTCGAACTGGCCGGTGAGCCACGGCTTGCCTTCGCGATACTCGGTGTACGTGCCGGCGACCTTGCCGTCTTTGTACGTGGTCTCGACCGCGACCTTGCCGTCGACGTACTTGCGGAACACGCCGTCGAGCTTGCCGCGCTTCCAGTACTCGTCGACGAGCGGCACTTCTGTCTCGGTCTGCTCGTGCCACCGGCCGTGCTTGCGTCCACTCGAGTAGCGTCCGAGCAGCGTCGTCTTGCCGCGCATCGTCAGCTCCTCGTAAGGTCCCTCGATCTCGCCCTGATACATCTTGGTCTTGGTCGCCGGTTTGTGATTCGGATAGAACGTCATCATCGTGCCGGTGCCGTCGTGGATCTCGAACCGGCCGAGCTCGGTGCCGTTTCGATCGAAGTAGACGAACTCGCCGTCGGGCTTGCCGTCCGTATACGTGCCGCTGAACACGAGCTTGTTCTCGTTCCACTCGAACCACGCGCCGGTCTTCTTGCCGTCGACGAAGTCGCCTTCGCGCTCTTTGTTGTTGCCGCGATCGAACCACGTCCACGTGCCGATCCGCTTGCCGTGATCGTAGACACCTTGCACGCGCGGGATCTTGCGATCGCGCCACAGCGTGTACTGACCGTCGAGCTTGCCGCGCAAGTCGTACGCTTCTTCGAACACGAGCAGCGTGAACTGCCAGATCTGCCGCGTGCCGCGCCGCACGCCGTGCACGAACGTCTCTTCGATCCGCAGCGTCTGCCGCGATCCGACCGTGCGAGGACCGTCGTACTTGCCGGCGCTCAGCTTCGCGCTGACGACGACGTTGCCGTCGGGATCGTAGATCTTCAGCACGCCATTCGGCACGCCGCTCTTGATCGCGCGCTCGCTGTAGAGCGGACCTTCGTCGAACCATCGCCGTTCGGTGCCGGTGCCCGCGGTGATGTCGTACTCGCCGAGCAAGGTTCCCGTCGGTCCGGTCTGCCGCCAATGGCCGTCTTTCAGACCGAGCTTCCACGAGCCTTCTTCGGCGATCTGTCCGCTCGGATAGTGGCGTTGCCACGGACCGTCGAGCTTGCCGTCTTTGTACGCGCCTTTGATCTCGATCGTCGCGTCCGGAAACATCACCACGAACGCGCCGTCGCGCACGCCGTCGATGCGCGTGCAGTAGAGCGTGGGCTCGGGCGCGGGTCCGGGCACGATCATCGCGCCTGGCTCACACGCGAGCTTCGGTGCGGCAGGCGCATCGATCGCGGTCGCATCGATCGGCGCGGGCGCGGTGACCACACGCGGAGCTGGCTGTT
>JAQBQF010000116.1 GCA_028287115.1 Myxococcales bacterium | reverse complement strand
CCCGCGGCGTGCTCGGCCGACTCGGTGCAGGCTTCGACCGCGCGCTCGGCCGCGCGACCGATGGCTACATCTCGATCAACCGCCGCCTCGTGCGCAAGCTCGTCATCCCGCTCGTCCTGCTCGGCGGCATCGCCGCGCTGTCGGGCAAGGTCGCCGCGGCACTGCCCTCGGGCTTCATCCCCGATGAGGATCAGGGCTACGGCATCGTCGTCGTGCAGCTGCCGGAGAGCTCGTCGCTGTCGCGCACGAAGGAGGTGCTCGCCGAGCTCGACGAGATCCTCGCGCACGAGCCGGGCGTCGCGCATCGCAACGGCGTCGCCGGGCTGAACCTCCTCACGTTCACCGCGTCACCGTACACCGGCTTCTCGTTCTTCTCGCTCGCGCCGTGGGAGGACCGCCCACGCGACCTGACCTCGCAGGCGATCATCGCCGGCCTCAACCGCAAGCTCGCCGCTGTCTCGCGCGCCCGCGTCTTCGCGATCAACCCTCCGGCGATCCCGGGTATCAGCGCCGCCGGCGGCTTCAGCCTGATGCTGCAGGACCGCGGTGGCGGCAGCTACGAGGCGCTCGCCGGCAACGTGATGAAGTTCATCGCGGCGACCCGCAACCGCCCGGAGATCGCGTACGCGATCCCGAACTTCGTGCCCGCAGTACCCCAGCTCTATGCCGACGTCGACAAGGAGAAGGCGCTGCGCCAGGGCGTGCAGATCGCGGACATCTACGCCGCGCTGCAGACGTTCCTCGGCGGCGCGTACGTCAACGACTTCTCGCGCTTTGGCCGCCAGTGGCGCGTGTTCCTGCAGGCCGACGCCAGCGCGCGCATGACGCCCGAGGCGATCGCGCGGTTCCACGTCCGCAACGCGCGCGGCGAGATGGTGCCGCTCTCCAGCTTCGTGACCGTACGCCCGAGCGCCGGCCCCGAGTACACGATGCGCTTCAACCTGTTCCGCGCCGTCGAGGTGATCGGGACGCCCGCTCCTGGCTATAGCTCGGGCCAGGCGCTCGCCGCGCTCGAGGAAGTCGCGAACCAGACCCTCCCGCCCGACATGGGCTATGCGTGGAACGGCCTGTCGCACCAGGAGAAGGCCGCCTCGGGCGGCGCGGTGAAGACGCTCGGCCTCGCGCTCGTGTTCGTGTTCCTGATCCTCGCTGCGTTGTACGAGAGCTGGTCGCTGCCGTTCTCCGTGCTGCTGTCGACGCCGATCGCTCTGCTCGGCGCGCTGCTCGGTCTCGCGTCACGTCACTTCGACAACAACGTGTACGCGCAGATCGGGCTCGTCGTGCTGATCGGCCTCGCCGCGAAGAACGCGATCCTGATCGTCGAGCTGGCGAAGGAGGGTGTCGAGCGCGGTGCGTCCGCGATCGACGCCGCGCTCCACGCCGCGCGCCTGCGTCTCCGCCCGATCCTGATGACGTCGTTCGCGTTCGTCCTGGGCTCGCTGCCGCTGTGGTCGGCGAGCGGGGCAGGCGCTGCGGCGCGCCGTGTGCTCGGAACCGCGGTCGTGTCGGGCATGCTCGCCGCCACGCTGCTCGGCATCTTCTTCATCCCGGCGCTGTTCGTCGCGATGGAGCGGCTGGTCCGGCGGCGCAAGGCGCCCGAGCAGGTCGGTCGGCTCGCCGAGTGAGTCGGCGCGGCCGGCGCACGGTGAGTGTCGTGTGCTCGTCGCGCGAGCTGACATCGGCGCACGACGTTGGTCTGTGTGTATGGAGTGGCGATTGGCCCGCGGCGTTATGACAAACCCGCTTGACTTGAAATTGAAAGTGCTTTTCAATATCAATTCATGAAGACGTTCCTTGTTGTCCGAGCGTCGATCGCGGCCGCCGCGCTTGTGTCCGCCTCGAGCGCGTTCGCAGATCGCCGCGCGTTCGGCGTCACGTACGAGGCGGTGACCGCACCGAAGGGCGAGCTCGACTTCGAATCCTGGTCGACGTTCGCGCCCAAAGGTGAAGTCGATGGCGGTCCGTCATCGCGCGGTGTCCGTCAGACGATCGAGATCGAGTACGGCATCACCGATCATTGGGACGCGGCGCTCTACAACATGGTCGACGCGATCACGACCGGCGATACCGAGAGCGGCTACGCCGGCTTCAAGGTCGAGACGAGGTACCGGCTCAGCGACCGCGGCGAGTGGCCGGTCGACCCCGTCGTCTACTTGGAATTCCAGCAACTGTTCCGCGGCGACGCGAGACAGAAATACGAAGCGAAGCTGATCCTCGCGAGAGACATCGGCAAGGTCAACCTCGCGGCGAACGTCGCGATCGAGGAAGAACGCACGACCGCGCCGGCGTGGAACACCGAGGTCGAATACGCGTTCGGTACGTCGTACGCGTTCTCTCCCGCGTGGGTCCTCGGCGCGGAGGTGTTCGGCAAGGCCGAAAAGGACCCGATGGGCGGCATCAACAACCGGATCTGGGCCGGCCCTGCACTGTCGTGGGCGGGTCCGGGACGCGGCTCGTTGCGAGGCGTCTGGGTCACGCTCGCCGGTGGAACGGGGCTCGGAGGCGAAGCTGATCCGTACTACGCGCGCGCGATCGTCGGGCTGCAGTTCCGATAACTATGCACGCAGCGCGGTGACCGCGAGCCATGCCCAGCCGATCAGAAACGCGATGCCACCGATCGGCGTCAGCGCGCCGAAGCCGTGAACACCGGTGACCGCGAGCAAGTAGAGGCTGCCCGAGAACAGCACGATGCCGCCCTGGAAGATCCAGCCCGCATTACGCGCGCCGTTGCCGCCGAGGAGGCCGGCGAACACCATCGCGAGCGCGTGATACATCTGATAGCGAGCGCCGCTCTCGAAGGCGAGGAGCTCGGTCGCGTCGAGGCGATTGCGCAGCCAGTGCGCCGCGAATGCGCCCATCATGATCGCGAACGCCGCGTTGATCGCGCCCGCGCCGACGAGGAGTCTGCGTGGCTCGGGCATCAGGTGTTCGCCGCCAAGCTGACCGAGAACTTCAGCCCCGCGGTCCCAAGGGTCTCGCGAATCCGTTCCATCGTGTCCGCGACGACCGGGTGATAATGGTCGACGGTCGTCCACGGACGCAGGTAGAGCTTGAAGCCGGTGTCGGCCACTTCGGCGACCTCGATCGTGCAAGCCGGCGATTGTTGAACCCGTTGATCAGCCAACACGACACTCTCAAGCAATTGGCGAACTTTCGCCAGGTCGGCGGCAGCCGAGATCGTGACGACGAAGTCGACCCTCCGCCGACCGAGCACGGTCAGGTTCTCGATCGGCGCCGCGATGATCTGCCCGTTCGGGATCGAGACCTCGCGATAGTCCCCGGTGATCAGCACCGTATGAAACACTTTGATCGCCTCGACGCGGCCGAGGTACTTGCCGATCACGACGAGGTCCTCGACCTTGTACGGGCGCAGCACGATCAGCATCACACCCGCGGCGAAGTTCGAGAGCGAGCCTTGCAGCGCGAGCCCGACGGCGAGGCCCGCGGCACCGAGCACCGCGACCACGGCGGTCGTCTTGATCCCCATCGTATCGAGCGCGGCGATCACGACGGCGCATAGCAGGACCGCATACAGCATGTCGCCGAGGAACTTGCGCAGCGAGATGTCGATCTTGCTGCGGTCCATCACGCGCTCGAAGCCGTGCAGGACGAGCTTCGAGATCCAACGCCCGAGGACGAACACCACGAGCGCGACGAGCAACTTGAGCCCGATCGGAACGAGATACGCGTTCGCGAAGTGTTCGAACTGCTCGAGCGTCGTCGCTTGAGGTGCCGCGGGTGCGAGCAACATGAGGCGCTTTTACCGCGCCCAGGGCGGCGGGTTGAGGGCCTTCGCCAAGTGATCGAGAAACAACGTCAGCCGCGGCGGCAAGTTCTGGCGCGCGGGATAGACCGCGTGAACTTCGGTCGGATGAGTCGCCCAATCCGGCAGGACGCGCACGAGTGCTCCGGAGCGAAAGTCGTCGGCGACCGCGAAGTCCGACATCAACGCGATGCCGCCGCCCGCGAGCGCGACATCTCGCACCGCGCCGAAATTGTTACTGGCGAGACGCGCCGGAGGGCCGAACTCGTACGTGTTCTCCGGCGTGCTGCTCGAGCCGGGCGGACGCACGCCGCCGCGATAGATCGTCCACGTGTGATTGCGCGACTGCGGCGTGAACAGCACGTGATCGTGCTCGTCGAGCTCTTCGATCAGCTTTGGCCCAGGATGGCGAGCGAGATACGACGGCGCGGCACACAGCACGAGGTACACGTTGCACAGCTTGCGTGCGATCAGCGTGGATTCCGGCATCTGTCCGAACCGCACGGCGACGTCGAAGCCATCTTCGATCAGATCGATGATTCGATCGTTGGCCTCGAGCTCGAGGCTGATGTCGCGGTGCTCGGCCAGGAAGTCCGCGACGATCGCGCCGAGGAACCGCGTCGAGAAATCGACCGACGCGGTGAGCCGCAGGCGACCGCGCGGGGTCGACTGCATGTCGGTGACGAGCTGTTCGGCCGCGTTGATATCCGCGACGATGCGCGCGCACCGGGCGTAATACGCCTCGCCGATCTCGGTGAGCGCGAGCTTGCGCGTCGTTCGCTGCACGAGCCTGACGCCGAGCCGCTCTTCGAGCTGTGCGAGCTTGCGGCTCACCGTCGACTTCGGGAGCCCGAGTAGGTCGGCGGCACCGGTGAAACTCTTGGTCTCCACCACTTTTGTGAAGACCACGATGTCGTTGAGGTCCATAGCGCGCTCGCGCAGTCGGTATACACTTCGTCGCTTTGTCTCGCTACCCCGAGCTGGCCGCGAAGGTCGATGCGTTCTTCTCGCGGGTCGAGGTGCGACACGGCGCCGACATGCAGTGTCGCACCGGCTGCTCGGATTGCTGTCACACGCGGCTCACCGTAACGGCCGTCGAAGCGGAGGCAATTCGCGACGAAGTCGCGAGCTGGCCCGACGACCAGCGACGCGCACTCATCGCCAATGCCGCGGAACGGGTCGACGTCTGCGCGGCTCTCGATCCGGCGGGCCGTTGCCTGATCTATGCCGCACGCCCGATCGTGTGCAGATCACATGGCGCCCCGATTCGCATGCACGACAAGTCGCTGCCGGTGGTTCAAGCGTGCTTTCGCAACTTCACGCAACGCGGGCCTGCGGCCGCGGATCCCGACTGCATCCTCGATCAGACGACCCTGTCGGCGATGGTCCTCGCGGTCGATCGCGATGCAGGCGGAGATGGCAGTCGGATCGATCTCGCCGAGCTGCTAGCGAGCTGCTAGATTCCGCGCCCGATGTCGGACGTTGATGTTGTCGAGCTCGATCACCCGCGGTTCCAACACGCGTGGACGATGGTGTTCACGCGGCGCGTGGTCGCCGACTGCTTCGAGCATCGCTGCTCGATCAAGCACACCGGCACCGAGAAGCTCGAAGCGTGTTGCCAGTACGGCTGCGACGTCGATCTGTTCGAGCGAGATGCGATCCTGCGCCGCGCCGATCAGATTCGCAGCGTGCTGTCGCCGGAGGCCGCCGCCGCGCCGTGGTTCGACGAGTCCGAGCCCGAGCACGATCCCGATGTTCCGTCGGGCACGGTCGTTCGCACGCAGGTGATGAAAGACGGCTGCATCTTCCTGCAGCACGATCGCCGCGGCTGTGCGATCCACCGCGCCTCGCTCGAGCAAGGTTGGGATTTCCGCGGCACGAAGCCAAGCATCTGTCGGCTGTTCCCGCTGTCGTACGAGCAGGGCACGATCTGCGTCTCGGACGATTACGTCGATTACTCGTGCGCGTACGAGCCCGATGCACCGACGCTGTATCGCGTCGCGCGCGAGACGCTCGCCGACGTGTTCGGCCCCGAGCTCGTGCGCGCGATGGACGCCGCCGAAGCGCGCCTCCTCGCCGCACTGCCGAAGCGCCTGCCGATCGTCTAGAGCTGGCCGGTCCTCGCCATGGCTACCGGGCCGGCGCGTTTTGCTGGCGTGCCTCGAGGACCTTCTTCGCGTAACCCTTCGCGGGCGGTTCGGGTTCCGCGGTCGTGCGAATCCGAACGACGGACCCGGGTGCCTCGACGACCCCTGCGGTCATCGTCCAGCCCGGAGGGACCTGCGGATCGCTCCAGAAGTAGAGCCAGCGCGCGTCGCGCGGCGCGAGGTTCACGCAACCGTGGCTGCGCTGATGCCCGAACTGGTCGTGCCAGTACGCGGTGTGGAGCGCGAGCCCTTTCTCGGGGCTGAAGAACTGCGTCCACGGCACGGTCGCGACCGAGTACGGATCCTCGCCGTTTAGGCCTTTCATGTCGGCTTCGGATTCTTTGAGCCACATCCGATACACGCCGGTCTCGGTCGGCGTCTCCTTGCCGCCCGACGAGACCATCGTCGCGTAGACCGCGAGATCGCCTTCGTATGCGACGAGGATCTGTTGATCGAGATCGACATCGATCCAGCGCTCGTTCTTCTCGAGATATGGCGGCGGCGCGGCCGGCTTGAACGCGCGAACATCGGCCGCCGCGATCCATTCACCTTCACCGATCCGATATGCGATTGGCTTGCCGTCCTTGTCGTTCGACGTCTCGACGATCGGTAACGCCACGCGCGCATCGAGCTGGCGCATCACGCCACCGGTCGGCTTCGCCATCGTCCACGCCTGCAGTCCGCCGTAACGCGGCCACACGAATGCGATCGGCATCGCGATCCCGGTGTCGTCGGCGAGGCGCGATCCGCCGTAGCGCGAAGGCACATGCCGCGCGATCACGCCCTGCTGGACGTACTCGTTATCCTTCTGGCTGATCTTCCAGTAGACCCGGCCCCCGATCGTGATCTCGTCGTACTGCCGGACGTTGACCGAGCCGACGAGCGGCTTGTCCTCGATCATCTTCGGTTGATCGTCGTCCGGAGACGTCACCGGGCCTTTCTTTTTCTTGTCCTTCTTTTTCTTCTCGAGCGCGTAGGTCGTCGCGCCCGGACCGGTCACCTTGCCGTAGATGCCGGGCACGATCTCACCGCGATCGAGGTGCGGGACTTCCTGGCCGTACGGCGCCTTCTTGCTCGGGATCAGGTACTCGCCGCAGACCCAGCCGCGCGGCTCGATCTCGACCCAGGGCTTGTCGCAGCCCTTGCCGGCCGCGATCTTGTTCCAGGCCACGCGCGTGTCGATCGCGATGTTCCCGATCCGCTTCGCATCCTCGGCGGGCTCGAGCCTGACGCCGACGGTGCGGGTCAGCTGAAGCGAGCGCGTCCCCTCGGGGAAATCGGGCTGCGTGACCGGCGCCTCGGGCTGCTCGGCCTGGGGTTCCGGGACCGGCTGAGGAGCTGGCTCCTCTTTGCCGTGGCAGCCGGTGAGCAGGGCCGCCGCTAGAGCGCATGCCCGCAGCACGCCGTTTCAATAGCATGTCCGCGCGAGCCTCGCCGTCCGCAAATTCCGGCCTTCGCATGGGACCATGCTACCGTCGCGAAAAATGCGGCTCGGCGAGATGCTCGTGCGCGACGGTCGCCTGACCGAGCCTCAGCTCAAAATTGCACTGGCGGCTCAGGCCAAAGACGGAGGCCGCCTCGGCACCGTCCTCGTCGAGAATGGCATGGTCGATCTCGAGGCGCTGACGGTCTACCTCGGCCTCGAGCTCGGCATTCCGATCGCGACGGGCGCCATGCTCGAGCGCGCGAAGCGAACCGCCGTGCGCCTGCTCCAGCCGGCCCAGGCGTTCAAGTACAAGTGCGTGCCGCTCGTCGTCCAGGACCGCCAGCTGATCGCGGCGATCGAAGACCCGCACGACTTCGCGACGCTCGAAGCGCTGACCTCGATCACCGGCTATCGCGTGCTGCCGCGCGTCAGCCCGGAAGTCCGCATCTACTACTACATCGAGCGCTACTACGGCGTGCCGCGGCCGCCGCGCTACGTGAAGTTCGGCGACTCGCCCCGTGGCAGCGTCAGCTCGCACGACGCCGGCCTGCCCGCGCCGCCGCTGCCAGGTCTGCCTCCGACACCCGCGAAGCTCGTGGCCGCACCAGGTCCGAGCCCTCGCCTGCGTAGCCGCAAGGTCGACGTCCTCAACAAGTTCGATGAATCCGAAGCGCTCGAGCTCGAGGCCGAGGATCTGATCGAGACGCTCGACACGGACACGACCGCACCCGCCGAGGCCGCGCCCCTGATGGCGAACGCACCCGCGCGCACGGCTTCCGGCTCTTCACCGGCGGTCGACTCGCAGCCGAATCGCAAGCCGATCAGCGCCGAAGCCGCGCTCGCCGAGCTCGAGACCACGACCGACCGCAACCGGATCGTCCAGGTCCTCCTCGGCTTCGCGACCGGAACGTTCGATGCCGCGGTCCTGTTCGCGGTCCGCGATCAGATGGCGTTTGGCTGGAAGTCGACCGGCGACTTCCCGGGCCGTGACTCCGTCGAGCACATCCTGATTCCGCTCGATGCGCCGTCGATCCTGCAGGCCGCGATCAATGCCGAGCGCGGCGTGTTCCATGGCGGTGTGACCCCTTCGACCGTCAACGCGTACATGTTCAAGGTCCTCGGTTGCCCGGAGCCCAAGCACGCGACCGGTGGCGTGATCATGATCGGCAGGCGCGTCGTCAACGTGCTCTACGGTCAGGGCAGCAAGGAGCTGACGCCGCTGCAGCTCGAAGACGTGAAGACGATCTGCGAGACCGCCGCGTCGGCGTACGCGCGCCTGATCGCCGTGCAGAAGAAGAAGAAGTAACTACTGCAGGTACATCGGCGAGGTCGTGCCGCCGACGATATGACAGTTGTTGCAGGCTCCGCCGCCGGTCACGAGCTGACCGACCATGTGCGTGACCGTCGGGCAGCCGCTCGCGAGCGTGCTCGCGGGGAACGTCAGCGCATCGGTGCCGTGGAAGTTGCCGGCGGTGTCGGTTTCGACGGGAATCGTATTGGCGCCGACCATCATCTTGATCGTGGCGCCGGTCTTCGGCGCCGTGGCAGCCGCGCTCGTGTAGAGCGTGCCGGAGAACGTGAACGCGCCACCGAGACCGGGCTGCGGACCGTGACAGCCGCCGGCCCGCATGCAGTTCTCACCCGCGTGCGTGCCACCGCCGTTGCTGTGGTTAGTCGCGGGGTTTGCGGGGCTGCGCAGCGTGACACATCCGTTACCACCATCGCCGCCGCCGCCCGTGTCGGTGCCACCGCCGCCGCCATCCGTCGCGTTTTGATTGAGAGGCACCTCGCCAACGTCGCAAGCGGCGGCGAGGAAGATGGACATGACGACGGCAATTCGAGTCATGGAACCCCAGGTAAATCCGGTCTAAGGGATCGTAATGCAATAGAGAGCGCACCCCCAAGGTGGGATACGCATTGCCGAGAAATCATCGTAATTTCAAGGTCCTGCTCGATCAAACCAGCAAGGCCACTCCCGCCACAACGGCGAGTGCGGACCCCATCGCCAGGACGAGTGTCCCCAGCGGTCCCAGGCGGAGACCGCGGATGTACCAAGCGGCTGTCGCGACTGTGCAAATCGCGAGCGCTGTGATGATCGCCGCAAGAGGTACGGAAGGCGGCAAGAACTCGTTCCAGGCGGCCTCGCGAAGCTGGTTCGGACGAAGCGCACAGATGGCCGGAAACAGCGTCGCCAAGATCGCGATGGGCGCAGCACGGCCGAGCTTCGGTGCGACCGCGATGAACCCCGCCGGCACGAGCCAGATCCACGCGAGCTCCGCGGCACCGACGACGAGCAGCGCGCTACCGATCAAGAGCGACCATGCGAGGGCGACCGCGAGATAGCGCGCACGGCCGATCCAAGGTGCGAAGCGACGCACCCCGCGGGTCGCGAGTCCGAGGATCCCGAGCAGGATCAGCGCTTGGCCAAGCTCGGTGCGCAGCAGCGGAGCTGTCATCCACGTGTGCGGTGTCGCGAAGATCGGCGTCGCGAAGATCGTGATCGCGGCGGCGAACGCGTAGCACGCGAAGCCTACGCACAAGCCGGAACCTGGTGTCGGCTGACGCTTGCGACGATCGAGCGCGAGCAGCACGAGCGAGACCACCGCGAGCGCGACGAGCGCGAGCTCACAGACAAGCAGGATCCAGCGCGGCACCACGGTGTTCGTCGCGAACGGGAGCCAGTAGCCGTCTCCATCATGTGCCGGCGGCGCGACCGCGGTGAGCGCGCGAACGAGCCGCGCCGTCTCTTCGACGGAGGATCGATCGACTCGAGCGAGCACATCCCGCTCGCTGTGATACGCGACATCGATCCACTCGCCGTCCTGGCCACGATCGTAGAAGTGCACGGCGCGAATGCCACGCCGCGTGAACGCACCGTGATCGCTGCGCTCGGCTTGCGGCAGCATCCGGCTGATCACGCGGTGCACCGGCGGCCCCGAGACCTCGACGCCGGCTCGATCGGCGGCCTCGGCGAGCCAGCGCATCTCGGCTACGCCGATGAGCTCGCCGGCACCGTTGAGCGTCAGCCGCCCGGTACCGCCGATCAGATCGAGCGAGATCGCGAACGCGACGTGATCGCCGATCTGATCGGCCAACGCCTCTGCTCCGAGCAGGCCCATTTCTTCACTCGCGGTGAACGCCAGGAGCACCGGCTGCGGCGGCGCGTGATCGTGCAACACACGCGCGAGCTCGATCAGGATCGCGACCGCGGCCGCGTTGTCGACGGCGCCGGGACTGTCCTGGACCGTGTCGTAGTGCGCCATCACGAGCAACGCGTTCCCCGGGGGGCCGAAGCGCGCGATCAGGTTCTGATCGTGCGATTCCATGAACAGGTGTGGCAGGCGAATCTGTTCGCCGAAGACCACGATCTCTGGGAGCTCGACACGACCGACGGGCAGTGGTTCTGCCATGACACCGGCAGCGGCGAGTTGCTCGCGGATGTATTCGAACGCCGCGGCGGATTGCGCCGTGTCATGACGCCTCGGCGTTGCTGCTAGCACCGCGACGTGACTCATCGCGTGATCGATGTCGACACCGGGCCCGGGTGGGCCGACCGAGCATGCCGCAACGATCAGCGCGAATGCCGCCGCGCGAGGGAACACGGTGGTGCGCAGCACATCGCGAGCCTTTACGAATTCCGGATCACTCCGCGGTCCACCGCCCGTCACGGATTCCGGATCGCTTCGCAGTGCACCGCGAGCGATGCGAGCAGCAAGGCGTTCTCGGCCGGCGTTCCGACGGTGATCCGGAGACAGCCATCGAGCGGGCCCGCGAGCTTGGCATCCGGCCGATCGAAGTTGCGCACGAGCAAGCCGTCCGCTTGCAGCGCGCGATAGATCGCCGTCGCGCGACCGAGCCCCAATCGCACGAGCAAGAGGTTTGCCTCGCTCGGAAACACTTCGACGCCCGGCAGTCGCGCGAGTGTCGCTTCGAGCTGCTTGCGCTCCGTGACCACCTCGGCTGCGCTTGCTTCGCACCAGGAGGTCGCCTCGCGCAGCATGAACACCGCTGCCGCTTGATCGAGTGCGCTCAAGTTGTACGGTGGCCGCAGCCGCTCGAGGAGCTCCGCGATCGGCGGCGACGAGATCGTGTACCCGACGCGCAGGCCCGCCATGCCGACCTTCGAGAGGGTGCGCATCACGATCAAGTTCGGGTGTTGTGCGAGGTGCGCGAGCGAGCTGCGGCCGCTGTACGCGAAATAGGCTTCGTCCGAGATCACCGCGACGTTGCGATGACGGGCCGCAAGCTCGACCGCGAACTCCATCCGCCACAGTGTGCCGGTCGGGTTGTTAGGCAACGCGAGGAACACGACGCTGGGCTCGTGCTGCTCGATCGCGCGCTCGATCGCGACCTCGTCGAGCTCGAAGCGCGAGGTCAGCGGCACCTCGATCGATTCGATCCCGCGCGCGATCGCGGCGAGCCGGTAGTAGACGAACGTCGGTGAGGGAAACAGCACCGCCGCCGGACGTGCAAGCTCCGCCCGTGCAGGTCCGATCCCGCGCTCGGGCGCTTGCTCGGCACTGGTCTGCCCTGCTCCGCGCGGCGCCGCGAACGCCGCGACGATCATCGCGATCAGCTCGTCGGACCCGTTGCCAAACACGAGCTGCGACGGCGCGATCCCGAGTCGCTGCGCGAGCACGGAGCGGAGCTCGGCGGCGTTGGGATCGGGATACCGCTCGAGGCTGACCTCGGCGAGCGCGGCGCCGAGCCTCTGCCGGAGCTCCTCCGGCAGCGGAAACGGCAGCTCGTTGGCATCGAGCTTCGCGCGGATGTTCGCGGGCCGTGGCACGTGATACCCGGCGCTCGCACGCAACTGATCGGGCACGCGCGCAGCAAGCGGCCCGAGCGCATCGAGCCCGTTACTCACGAGCGCTCCTTGTCTCGAGCGTTGCGCCCGCGCGACCGGCTCATATCCGCTCCTTGCGCTTCAGCGCCGAGCGGCCGTGGGCGTGGAGGCCTTCGCAATCTGCGAGCACGGCGATGTCATCGGCATGGGCAATCGCCGCCGCCTCGCTGTACTCGACGATCGAGGTGCGCTTGCGAAAGTCATGAACACCGAGCGGGGATGCGTAGCGTGCAGCACCGCCCGTCGGCAGCACGTGATTGGCCCCCGCGACGTAATCTCCGGCGGCCTCCGATGACCATTTTCCGATGAAGATCGCGCCGGCGGTCGTGCACCGTGCGGCAACAGCTCGCGCATCGTCGACGTCGAGCTCGAGGTGCTCGGGCGCGTAGAGGTTTGCGAACGCGATCGCTTCGTCGATCGATCCGACGATGACCGCGGCGCCGTGATGCGTGATCGAATGCTCCGCGAGATCTCGGCGCGGCAGATCAGCGAGCTGCTTCACGAGCTCGGCATCGACGGCGTCGGCGAGCGTGCTCGACATCGTCACGAGTAACGCGCGCGCTTCGCGATCGTGCTCGGCTTGCGCGAGCAGATCCGCGGCGAGCCAGGCCGGTGGCGCGCTGTCGTCGGCGATGATCAAGACCTCGCTGGGTCCGGCGATCGAATCGATATCGACCTCGCCGTAGACCTGCCGCTTGGCCGATGCAACCCAGGAGTTGCCGGGTCCGACGATCTTGTCAACGCGCGGCACACTCGCGGTTCCGAACGCGAGCGCGCCGATCGCCTGCGCACCGCCGAGCTCGAACACCCGGTCGACGCGTGCGAGCCGCGCAGCGAGCATCGCTTCCGGCGAGGCACCCGGCGTCACCATCACGACCTCGGGCACGCCGGCGACCTTCGCCGGGATCGCCGTCATCAGCACGCTCGAGGGATAGCGCGCGGTGCCACCGGGAACGTAGAGGCCCGTACGCGCGAGTGGCGTCACGCGAAGCTCGAGCCGCACGCCGTCGAGCGTGATGTCGAGATCGTGCTCGACCTGGCGCTCGTGAAACGTCCGGATCCGTGCCGCGGCCAGCTCGAGCGCATCGCGGACGCGAGGCGTCACCTGGCTGGCGAGCTCGTCCCAGCTAGCGCGCGTGATCTCGTACGGAGGCTCGCGTCGATCGAACCGGCGCGTGTACTCGGCGACCGCAACATCACCGCGCAGCCTGACGTCGGTCAGGATCGCCGCAACCGCAGAATCAACGCCATCCGCGAACCGCGTCGATCGATCGAGGAGCGCCGCCGCTTCCGGCGAGCCGGCGCGAAACTGCCTCAGCATCATCGCGGCAGCATACGCGATCAGTCCCGTGTGGATCGGTCCACCTCGACCTCAGACCCAGATCAACCGCCAAGCCGCAGAGGCGCCAAGGTCAGAGTAAGAGTAAGAGATCATCGATTGAATCGAGGACGCCTGCGGGCCTCCATGAGGGGTCCGATCAACACACTTGGATCTGTCTTGGGCGCCTCGGTGCCTTGGCGGTTCGTCCGATCTCTGGTCAGTCCTGTGTGGATCGGTCCACCACGACCAGACCCACAGGGCTCCTGCTCGGTTTCGCCCGACGCTGACGTGCCCGGAGCGGTCGTGCGCCGATGACAAGCCTCAGTCCGACGACTTCTTCTTCGGGATCTGGACCTTCTTCGGGTCGTACTTGTCGAAGTCCGGCTTCGGATTCTTCGGGTCGTACTTGTCTTTCTCCTGCTTCGGCTTCGTGTCGGGGCCTCCCGGCAACGGCCCCTCGAGCGCGCCGCCCGGAAGCACCGACGCGTAGCGATCCGCATAACTCGACACGATCGATGCCGGCACGTTCTCGCGGCCGCGACCGCCCACCTTGACGACGTGCTTGCTCGCCGCCCACAGCACCCACGATTCGCCGTGGCCGTTGATCGTCAGCGCGCGCGTGCCGCTAATCTTGTTTTCGTCGACCTGATAGCCCTGCTCCGCGGCGAGCCTGCGTGCGAGCTTTACCGTCTCGCGGACGACGCCATCGTCCCGCTCGTATCTCGTTACAAATACATTGACGACGTCTTTGTCCTCGACATGCCCGCGCTTCTCGGCATCCTCGGCCACGTAGCTCGCCGTGAAGGCCTCGGCCTTATTGTTCTCGACCCAGACCTCGACGTCGAGGACCGGCTGGAACCTCCGGAACTTCCACACGCCGAGGTCACTCTCGACGACGCCGCGCTTGGGGATCGGCGGATGGCCCCCGCACGCCCCGGCTGCCAGACCCAGAGTGATGAGGCCGGCAAGAAACGGCGCACGCATGCCGGATATCGTAGCGCATCACACCTTCTTACGTCGTTGACACGGCACGCCGACCGCTGAATAGTCCCGCCACCTATGGCCAGTTACCTGTTCTCTTCTGAATCCGTCACCGAAGGTCACCCCGACAAACTCTGCGATCAGGTCTCCGACGCGATCCTCGACGCGTGTCTGGCGGTCGATCCGCATAGCCGCGTCGCTTGCGAGACCGTTGCCAAGACGGGCTTCGTGCTGGTTGCAGGTGAGATCACGACGAAGGCGCAGCTCGATTTCAACAAGATCGTGCGCAGCACGGTTCGCGACATCGGCTTCACGAGCTCGGATGTCGGCTTCGACGCGGCGACGTGCGCCGTGATGGTCGCCGTCGAGCAGCAGTCGCCCGACATCGCGCAAGGCGTCGACCGCGGAGATCCGACGAAGCAGGGCGCCGGCGATCAAGGTCTGATGTTTGGCTACGCGTGCGACGAGACCAAAGAGCTGATGCCGATGCCGATCCAGTACGCGCATCACCTCGCGGCGAAGCTCGCCGAAGTTCGCAAGAAGAAGATCAAAGGCGTCGATTGGCTGCGCCCCGACGGCAAGACGCAAGTCTCCGTCCGTTACGAAGACGGCCAGTTCACCGGCATCGAGGCGATCGTCGTCTCGACGCAGCACGACGAGAAGGTCAAGCAGAAGACGATCGAAGAGTCGATCCGCGAGCTCGTGATCAAGCCCGTCATCCCGGCGAAGCTGCTCACGAACAAGACCAAGATCCACGTCAACCCGACCGGTCGCTTCGTGATCGGTGGTCCCCAGGGCGACACCGGCCTGACCGGCCGCAAGATCATCGTCGACACCTACGGCGGCTACGCGCGCCACGGTGGCGGTGCGTTCTCCGGCAAGGACCCGAGCAAGGTCGATCGCTCGGCGGCGTACTATGCCCGCTTCATCGCGAAGCACATCGTCGCCGCGGGCCTCGCGCGCCGTTGCGAAGTGCAGTTCGCGTACGCGATCGGCGTCGCCGAGCCCGTGTCGATGCTCGTCGATACCTTCGGCACCGGCATCGTCAGCGACGAGAAGCTCACCAAGGCCGTGCTCGCGACGTTCGATGCGCGCCCCGGCATGCTGATCACGGAGCTCAACCTGCGCCGCCCGATCTTCCGCCAGACGGCCGCGTACGGTCACTTCGGCCGCGAGAACCCCGACTTCACGTGGGAGCAGACGCCACTTATCGACAAGCTCAAGGACCACGCGAAGTCCGGCAACGGCCACGCGGTCTCGAACGGCAACGGGTTGAAGAAATCGCCCGAGGCGAAGAAGCCGGCCGGCAAGTCGAAGACCACGTCGATCGCACGCGCATAAGCGACCCGATCACGACAGCGGCCCGCACGATGTCTGGGCCGTTTTTGCGTTTCGGCTACGTGGTCGTCCTCGCGTGCTCGAGCTACTGAAGTGCCCATGCTTGTCCGCGGTGCGCACCAGCGGCGTCGATTCCCGTCGGAAGCGTTCTGGCAACGTGATAGATGCCTCGCCGATTTGGACATGAATCGTGGCATCGTCGGCGTTCCATGAAGGGCCGGCAGATCGTCGCGATGCTCGCGGCAATCGCATCGCACGCAGAAGCGTTCGCGCCGCGCAAGGCCGACCCGCCGTTCGTCGTCGCCGCGCATCCGCACGCGCGCACGGCGCGGATGATCGCCGCGCATCCGCCGGTGGCTCGCGCAGCCTTTGATGTGCTTGCCGCTGCCGGGTGGCAAGCGATCTGGGATCGCGACACCGGCGTGCCGACGCGCTTGTGGGGCGGCTTCGTCGATGCGCCCGGTTCCGTCAACGACGGAGCGATCGCGGAGCGCGCCGCGCGGCTGTTTCTGGCGAGCCACATCGACGTGCTCGCGCCGGGTGCGCAGCTCGCCGATTTCGTCCGTGTCAGCAATCAGCTCGACGGCAACATCCGGACGGTCGGATTCGAGCAGACCGCGAACGGGTTACCGGTGATCGGCGGGCAGATCGGGTTCGTGTTCGAGCACGATCGGCTGTTCGCGATCGGATCCGAGGCACTGCCGAACGTGCGCGTGGCGGTCCCTGCGAGGACGCAGCCGCTGCGATCTCGCGCGGAGGCCTGGGTCACCTCGGACACCGGCCTGCCCGTGATGACGCGCGCGATCGGTGAGCGCGCGATCCTGCCGATCATCGACGGCGGCTCGATCGAATATCACGTGGTCGATGTCCTCGACGTCGAATCGCGCGGACTGCCGGGCCGCTGGGATGTCTACGTGGCGGCCGATGGCACACCGCTCGCGCGACGCAACCGCCTGATGTTCGCGAACGGGACGCTCGTCTACGACGCGGGCGTCCGCTACGCCGACGGCGCGCGGATGACCTATCCGGCGGCGGGTGCGCAGATCTTGGTCGATGGCGCCGCGACGGTCGCAGGTGCCGACGGAAGCTTCGCGTGGACGGGCACCAGTGCGGCGACCGTCGTGCCTGGGCTGGTCAGCGCCGGAACGAAGATCATCAATATCGCCGGCACACCCGCGACCGCGACGCTCACGGCGCAACCCGCACAACCCGTCGCGTGGAGTCTCGCGACCGACGAATTCGGCGATGCGCAGCTGTCGACGTTCGTCTACGCACACGCGATCGTCGCGCGCGATCTGATCGTCAACCCTGCTGCCGCGAGCTGGCTGAATCAGCAGCACAAGTTCTATGTCAACGAGTACGACTCCTGCAACGCGTACTCGACGGGCGACGACGTGCACTTGTTCCGCAGCAACGCGCAATGCGAAAACACCGGGCGCCTCGCCGATGTCGTCTATCACGAGTTCGGGCACTCGCTGCACAATCACTCGGTGATCGCTGGGATCGGCGTCTACGAGGCGACGCTGTCCGAAGGTCTCGCCGACTACAACGCGGCCAACTTCAATGAAGACTCTGGGACCGGCCGCGGCTTCTACTTCAACAACGCCGCCCTCCGCGAGATCGATCCGATCGGCGTGGAGAAACACTATCCGGACGATCTCAACGGCGATTCGCACATCAGCGGCGAGATCATCAGTGGCGCGCTGTGGGATCTGCGCAAGGCGTTGATCGCAACGCTCGGTCACGATGCAGGCGTCGCGCAGACTGACAAGATCTTCGCCGGCATCATGCAACGCGCTGCGGACATGCCGACGAGCTACGTGGCGGCGTTGATCGCGGACGACGACGACGGCAACCTCGGTAACAACACGCCGCACTTCTGCGCGATCCAGCGCGCGTTCGGCGTGCACGGCCTCGTTCCCGGCGGCTTCCCGATGGCGACGATCGGCCCGCACACCGTGAACGGCCTGTCGATCTCGATTCCGATCGAGGCTCCGAGCGGCCCACTCGAGTGCCCGCCGGCGAACGTCACGTCGGTCGCGGTGACCTGGAAGATCGGCGATGGCCCCGCGGCCTCTTTCCCGCTCGCGTCGCAAGGCGCGCTGTGGACCGGCACGTTCCCGGAACCGCCGCCCGGGACGGTCGTGCTGTACACGATCACCGTCGCGTTCGATGACGGCTCGAAGCGCATCCTGCCGAATAACCCTGCCGATCCGCTCTATCAACTATTCGTCGGGGACGCGACGCCGCTGTTCTGCGAGCCATTCGACAGCGACCCGCATTGGAGCCAGCACTCGGTGCTGGTCGGCGATTCCTGGCAATTCGGTGTCCCGAACACGGCGCCGGAGAGTGGCGATCCGGCGGGGCCGTACACCGGGATGAATGTCTTCGGCACCACGATCTACGGCATCGGCCACTATCGCGCGACCGAGATGACCTACGTCGAGACCCCCGCGATCGATGTGTCGAAATACGAGACGATCCGGCTGCAGTATCGCCGGTGGCTGGCGATCGAAGACGCGAAGTTCGACCACGCGACGATCGAGGTCAACGGCACGACCGTGTGGGAGAACCCTGCCACCGCATACGGCACGCTCGATCACATCGACAAAGAATGGCGCTTCCACGACGTCGACATCACCGCCGCGGCAGGCACCGGTTCCGCGACGGTGCGGTGGACGCTCGCGAGCGATTCCTCGAATCAGTTCGGCGGCTGGACGATCGACGATGTCTGCGTCGTCGGCCTCACGAAGAAGTGCGGCAACGGCGCGCTGGATCCCGGCGAAGAATGCGACGACGGCAACGCGGCGGCCGGCGATGGCTGCTCCGCGACGTGCACCGAAGAGATCACCGCAGGCGGTGGTGGCTGTTGTTCCGCCGAATCACACCCGGCGAGCTCGCTCGTGCTCGGCTTCGGCGTGCTCGGCCTGCTCGCTCGCCGGCGCAAGCGTTAGCGCTTCGCGGCGAGCTCTTGCTCGAGCAATTTGCCGTCGCGATCGGTCTCGGAGCGAATGCCATAGTAGACCGACGGGCCGCGCGGATCGGACCCGATCGTCAGCTTGAGATCGAAGGGCGCGGGCCCATCGATCTTCTCGATGTGGAACTGGCTGCGGACCTTCTCGTGCGTCTCGGGCAGATTGAAATCGATGTGATCGCCATCGACCTTGAACACGAATAGCTCGAACGTGCCTTTGTAGAGCGTGCGATCCTGGAACACGCCCCCGCCCATCGAAGGCACGAAGCGATAGACGTGCAGCCGATCGCGCTCGGTCTCCGGCATCTTGTCGAGCCAGTTGCGATCGATCAGGAGCTGCCGAGATTCACTGTCGGAGATCGAGCTCGAGGACTTGGACGAACAAGCCGCGAGCGCGGCGACGAGCAGGACGGGGACGATGCGCATGAGTAACTCTACCCCGCATCCGCGCGAGGGCGAGACATCCTCACGAGACTAAGCCGCCGCGAGGATGCGCAGCGCGCCCGAAGCACCGCGCGCGATCTGCTTCTTGCGTTGCGCGGGTGAGCCGCCGACGGCGCACACCAGGAGCTCGCTGCCGTCGACCTTGACCTTCGTCATCTGGACATCCCAGCGACAGCCGCTCCCGAGCAAGGTCCCCGTGAACTCGCGTACCTTCGTGCCGATCAGGACCGCGCGTGCTGCGACTTCATCGCATGCATACGGATCCCCCGACGCCGCGAGCGCGAGGCCGTCGACATCGGCGACGACCATCGCCTGGATCGATCCCTCCTTGCAGCAGGCCTCGAGCTGGTAGTTGAGGGCCTGGGTGATCGTGTTGGCGCGGCGGTGCCGGCGTTCCTTCTTGCGCATAAAATAATGATCCGCTGCCGTGCATGCGCGGGCAAAAAACCGGCTGCCGGGCGGGGACGGACACGATTTTCAGCACATCCGCGCGCGGCGGCTCGAAAACTTGTGAAAGTCGCGTCCGTCCCCATTCGTCAGAAAGCGGCATACTTCCCGGCGAATGCGCCGCCTCGCTCTCAGCTTCATCATCGCGAGCGGTTGTACCCATCCCATGTCCACACCTGTTCAATGGCCGGCGCTCGATGCGCAGCTCCTCGCAGATTCCGCGGCGACGTTTAACTTCCGGCTGGGCACGCCGACGCCGCTGGCGGTCACGCCCGATGGTGCGGTGTTGTTCCGGCGGACGCCGCCGCGCGAGTTCGTCGCCGATCTGTACGAGCTCGACACGAAGACCGGTACGGAGCAGCGCCTTGTCTCGGTCGCCGAGCTCCTCGGCACGGGCACGGAACAGCTGTCGGACGCCGAGAAAGCACGCCGCGAGCGATCGCGCACCGCAACGAAAGGCGTCGTCGATATCGACGTCTCCGATGATGGCCGGATCGTGCTCGTCCCGCTCGCGGGGATGCTCTATCTGATCGACCGAACGACCGGCGCGCGCCAGGTGATCGACCCCGCCGGCGACGCCTACGACCCTCACCTGTCGCCCGACGGCTCGCAGATCGCGTTCGTGCGAAGTGGCGATCTATGGATCGCGTCGACCGCGGGCACGCGCCGGCTCACCAAGCACCCCGAAGGCCTCGAGTACGGCGTCGCGGAGTTCGTGGCGCAAGAAGAGCTCGGCCGCCGCCGCGGCTTCTGGTGGTCGCCCGATAGCAAGTCGATCGCGTTCCAGCGCACGGACGCGCGCACGGTCGACACGATCTTCGTCGCGGATGCGCGGCACCCGGAACAGCCGCCGGTGCCGTTCAAGTATCCGCGCGCCGGAACCAACAACGCGATCGTCGACCTCGGCGTCGTCTCCGCCACGGGTGGCGAGCCGGTGTGGACCGCATGGGATCTCGCGAAGTATCCGTACCTCGCGCGCGTCACGTGGCCCGATCACGGACCGCCGACGATCGTCGTGCTGTCGCGCGAACAAACCGATCTCGCCGTGATCGCGCTCGAGGGCGGCAAGCCACGCGTGCTCCTCACCGAGCATGACGATGCATGGCTCAACGTCGGCGCGAGCAGCACGATCCGCGAGGCGTTCGAAGAACCGGGATCACCGCGCTGGCTCGCCGACGGAAACTTTCTGTGGGCGACCGAGTCGCGCGGCGACTGGACACTCGAGCTTCGCGCGGGCGACGGCAAGCTCATCCGGGCGATCACGACACCGGAGTTTGGCATGCGTGCGCTCGTCGGGTTCGACGACGCGACGAGCAGCGCGCTCGTGCTCGCACAGACGGATCCGACACTGCAGGACATCTGGCGCGTCCCTCTCGACGGCACGCCGCCCGTGCGCCTGACCGACGGAGACGGCTACGCGGAAGGCGGCATCGAGCACGGCGTGGTCGTCGCGACGGCGCGGCTGCGAGCCGGCGGCAAGCACACGTTCGCGATCGCCGGGAACGCGCGTCACGAGCTGCGGTCCGTGGCCGAGCGTCCGAAGCTCGAGCCGACGACGGAGCTCACCACGGTCGAGCTCGGCGGCCGCAAGCACTACGTCGCGATCACGCGGCCGCGTGCGTTCGATCGCAATCGCCGGTATCCGGTGCTCCTCAAGGTCTACGGCGGGCCCCACGCGCTGATGGTCGATGCCGCGCGCGATAGCTACGTGATGGATCAGTGGTACGCGGACGCGGGTTTCATCGTCGTCCGCACCGATAATCGAGGCACGCCGAATCGCGGCCGCGCGTGGGAGCGTGCCGTCGTGGGCGATCTGCTCACGATCCCTCTCGAAGATCAGATCGGTGCACTGCAGGCGGTCGCGGCGCGGTATCGCGAGCTCGACATCTCGCGCACCGGCATCTTCGGCTGGTCGTTCGGTGGCTACGTCTCGCTGCTCGGCCTCCTGTTGCGTCCGGACATCTTCAAGGCCGCGGTCGCCGGCGCTCCCGTGACCGACTGGTCGCTCTACGACACCGCGTACACCGAGCGCTACATGCGGATGCCCGCGCATAACCCGGAAGGCTACAAGCGCACGAGCGCGCTCACCCACGCCGCCAAACTCGAGCGACCGCTGCTCGTGATCCACGGCATCACCGACGATAACGTTCACTTCGCGAACACGCTCGCGCTGATCGAGGCGCTGTTCGTCGCGAGCAAGCGCGCCGAGGTGATCACGTTGTCCTCGACGCACATGCTTCCGGATCCGAAGCTGTCGTTCGCGCGCGAGCAGGTGCAGGTCGATTTCTTCCGCGCGCACCTCGGCACATGATCCTGCATCGCGATGCCCGCTGCGTCGCCGTCGACAAGCCGAGCGGTGTCGCGACCCATCGCGGATGGGCCGACGACGACGATGCGCTGCTGCAGCGCGTGCGCGATGCGGTCTCTGCCTACGTCTACCCGGT
The DNA here is from genome assembly GCA_028287115.1 of Myxococcales bacterium. Lineage (GTDB taxonomy): Bacteria > Myxococcota_A > Polyangia > Haliangiales > Haliangiaceae > JABFXX01. Next base: position 69,116 of record JAQBQF010000116.1, on the reverse strand, counting down.
TCATCGACTCGATCGCGGCGCCTCGGGCATCGTGCTGTTCGCGCTCGATCAAGAAGCCGCCCGCGCGTTCTCCGAAGCGTGGGCCGAGGCCGACAAACGCTACCTCGCGATCACGCGCGGTCATCCGCCGGCGCACCTCGTGATCGATCATCCGATCCCGAATGCACCCGTGCTGCGGAAGAGTCGCGGCGGCGACGGCGAGCCCGCCGAGCGCGTTCCGGCGGTCACCGAGATCTGGTGCAAGGAGACGTTCGGACGTTATGCGCTCGTCGAAGCGCGCCCTCACACCGGCCGCTTGCATCAGATCCGCCGGCACCTCAAGCACATCGCGTGTCCGTTGATCGGCGACGTCCGGTACGGCAAGGGCGAGCACAACCGGATCTTTCGCGAGCAACACGGCCTGCATCGGCTCGCGCTGCACTGCACGTCACTGCGCGTCCCGCACCCCGATGGCGGCGTGCTCGCGATCGAGTGCGCGCTCGCGCCGGATCTCGCCGTCGCGCTCGCGAGTGTCCGGGCTACTGGTTGAACGTCGATTCGACGAAGCCCTGCCAGGTCGCCGCGTTCCGGCTGAGCCGATGCAGGACGAGATGCGTCGAGTGCCCGGTCGTGCTGTCGATCATGCAGCTCACGTAGGTCGCGTTCGTGCCGCTCGTGAAGATCGTGTCCGTGCAGGTCGTGCCTCCGCTGCCGCAGGTGTCGTTCGCCGCGTGCTCGAGATCGCGCGCTTGCGTGCCGGGGCCGTCGTCGACGCCGTTGCACGCTACGCTGAACGCGACCGCCGCGGGCTTGGTCCACTGGATCCGCAAGCCGCCGTTCGTGCCATCGCGCTCGAATGTCACGTTGTCGGTCCTCGCGATCACGCGGCCGGCGGTGTTGGCCGCGCTGACGATCCGGCGATGCACGACACCGTCGTACGTCGCGAGTCCCGTCGAGGGCAGGTCTGTCGTTCCAGCTTCGCTGCCCGACCGCACGAGGCCGCTCGTCCGCGCCGTGCCGCTGATGAAGTACGTGTACGCCTGCGCCGCCGCCGACTGATTCTGGATCACCGACTCGCAGGTGACCGTGCCATCTGCGTTGACGACGCGGATCGCGGAACCCGACAGACACGAGCTGCTGACGCGGGTCTGCAAGCTCGCGGTGTCGACGCTGAACGTCGTGCCACTGAGGATGAGGCCGCTGCCGGCCGTGTACGTCGTGTTGGTGTCGAGCTGGCAGGTGACGGCGCCGAGCGCGTCGATCGCCCGGATCGCAGAGCCCGCCGCGCAGGTCCCGGCGACTCGCGCCTGCACGACGGCTCCGTCGACGCCGAACTGGGTGCCCGAAAGCACGAGCCCCGAGCCCGCCGTATACGTCGTGTTGTCGTCGGGCTCGCACATCACGCCACCGAGCGCATCGATCGACGAGATCGAAGATCCCGAAGGGCAGGTCCCGCCGACGCGCAACTGAAAATCGCTGGCCGGCCGCGACATCAGCTTCTCGCTGTCCGTGCACACGCCCGCACGAATCGCGTACGGCACGCTCTCGATCAGGACGCGTGGATTCGACACGACACCGTCGAGCGTGATCTCGAGATACTTCTTCGCGCCGCCGAACACCGACGCATCGAGCGTCGTCACCGACCCGAGGTCGAGGTACAGCACGCCATCCGCCGGTACCTGCACGCCGATTCGCGATTCGGTCCACAGCGCGGTTCCGCCGGTCGCCGCGTCGAACAGACCGAGCACGAGGTCATGGGGACCCGTGATCGGCGTGCCATTATCGGCCAGGCGCGCGACGAACGAGACCGTCGCAGGCGCGCCCTGCGCAAACGCGTGCTGAGTCGCACATAGCATCAACAGCAGGATCGCTCGGTTCATGTTCCCTCTCATGGCCTCACCACCGGAGCGCCCTCGATCGTGTGGGTTCCCGCGGTCGACTTTTTCACGGCGATGCCGTGGCCGATTTCGACATCGATCGTGATCGCGCCGGCTTTCGTGCGCCCCGCACCGCCGACGAGCTCGCGTTGGCTGCGCGCGGCGACTCCGCCGTCGAGGTGGGTCATCGTCGCGTCGATCATCTGCGCGTCGCCCGGGCCAGCGTCTCCATGTCGGAAGCTGCACGCCGAGAGCAACACCAGGAGGAATCCCGTCTTCATCAGGCCACGAGCGCGTCGTCGAGATCGCGCATGCTCGCGTCGAGGACGGCCCAGATCACCGCGGCGATCACGGTCGCGACTGCATCTTGTTCTTGCGCCGTCAGGACGACAGGCAGCTCGTCGATCTGATCGCGCAGCGAGCGCACCATCGCGCGATCGCAACGGCCGTTGCGAACCGCGGCCATGCCGGCGGCGAGCGCGCGATGGTCGAGCCTGAGATCCCCCAGCGGCGTCCGCCCGCCGATCACGCGGCATGCGAGCTCGAGACCCGCGGCGAGCGCATCGCCATCGCGCGATGCGAGCTCGCTCTCGAGGAGCCGCATCACCGACGGCTGCTTGATCGCGAGCCAGCTCACATCGTGCTCGGCCACACTCTGGAAGTCTTGGATCATGCCCCGACCCTAGGTAGCTCTGATCCCATGCGCCAGTTTTCGGCTATGGTCCGTCCATGACGCGCACGGCGTACCTCGTCGACGGGATCCGGTCTCCTTTCGGCCGCTACGGCGGTGGCCTCGGTGGCGTACGCGCCGACGATCTCGCAGGCGCGGTGATCGCCGCCCTCGTCAAGCGGACAGGGATTCCTCCCGAGCGCATCGACGAAGTGATCCTCGGATGTGCAAACCAAGCCGGCGAAGACAACCGCAACGTCGCGCGCATGGCGGCGCTACTCGCCGGTCTTCCGGTCTCGGTACCCGGCGTCACGGTCAACCGGCTGTGCGGCTCCGGAATGCAGGCGATCTCCGACGCGGCTCGGTTAATTGCGACCGGAGAGGCGGACCTGGTCGTCGCCGGCGGCGTCGAGCAAATGTCCCGGTCTCCTCAGGTAATGGCGAAAGCTACCGAGGCTTACCCCCGCGGTAACCAGACGATCTACGACACCACGTTAGGGTGGAGGTTCGTGAATCCGCGGATGGATCAGATGCACGGAACCCTCGCCATGGGCGAGACCGCGGAGAAGGTCGCCGAGCGCTGCAACGTCTCGCGTGAGGCCCAGGATCGGTTCGCTCTTCTATCTCAGCAGCGTGCGGCCAAGGCGATCGCCTCGGGACGCATCGGCATCGAGCTGACGCCCATCACGACCGGCACCGACAAGAAGACCGGCGCCGAACAAAAGCTCACCGCGGACGAGCATCCTCGCGAGACCACGATCGAATCGCTCGCGAAGCTGCGTCCCGCGTTCGCCAAGACCGGCACCGTCACGGCGGGCAACTCCTCCGGGCTCAACGACGGCGCGACCGCCGTGCTGGTCGCGAGCGAGCAAGCGATCAAGGAGCTCGGCCTCGTTCCCAAGGCCCGGTACGTGACGGCTGCCTCGGCGGGGGTCGAGCCAAGCTACATGGGCCTCGGACCGATCCCGGCGAGCAAGAAGGCACTCGCGCGTGCCGGGCTCACGCCGCAACGTATCGATCTCGCAGAGCTAAACGAAGCATTCGCCGCCCAGGCGATCCCTTGCATCGAGCAGATCGGCCTCGATCCGGAGCGGGTCAACGTCAACGGCGGCGCGATCGCTTGGGGTCATCCGCTGGGCGCATCCGGGGCGCGGCTCGTACTGACCTTGATGCTCGAGCTCCAGCAACGGTCCAACCAATACGGGCTTGCCTCCATGTGCATCGGTGTGGGTCAGGGCATCGCCACCATTATCGAGCGAGCCGGATGACGGTTTCGCTCGCATCCCCTCCATACTGTGTGAGAAAACGGCCGAACTGGTTCGGGGTAGCGGTCGGGTAAGCACGTGCAAGACCAGATTCAAAAATCGCTCAAGCTGGTCGGCCGAGTCCTCGGCGACAAGTTCAAGCTTACCGCTTGCATCGGCATCGGCGGTAGCGGCGCGGTCTACAGAGCGGACCAGACAGCGCTCGGGCGTACCGTCGCGATCAAGATCCTCAACGAGGAGCTGTGCTCCGACCCGAGGATGATCAAGCGGTTCCGGGATGAGGCGATGTCGGCTTCGCGCCTCAACCATCCCAACTGCGTCTCGATCATCGATTACGGACAATCCCCCGACGGCCTGCTCTATCTCGCGATGGAGTACGTCAAGGGCCCGACGTTGACGCAGCTCCTGGTCAACGAGAACCCGCTGGGCGTCGATCGAGTCGTCGACATCATCACCCAGTCACTGACCGGCATCGAGGAAGCGCACCTCGCAGGCGTCGTCCACGCCGACCTCAAAGCCGACAACATCATCCTCGATCAGCGGCGCGCCGGGATCGACGTCGTCAAGATCGTCGACTTCGGCATCGCGCGGCTCGTCACCGGCGTTCGCGAGACCGAGGATCGATTGATCTCCGGTACGCCCGAGTACATGGCCCCCGAAGTGATCAGCGGTGCGCCGCCGTCCTTCGCCTCGGACATCTACGCGATGGGGATCATCTTGTACGAGCTACTCGCGTACAAGACGCCGTTCTTCGCGGGATCGACGACCGAGATCCTGACGAACCACCTCAAGGCCGCGCCGGTCTCGCTGCTGACTCGGCGCGAGGGCGTTCCGAAAGAGATCGACGAGGTCATCGCGAAGGCGCTCGCGAAGCACCCGAACGATCGCTACGCGTCCGCGATCGAGATGCGCGATGTCCTGGTCTCGATCCGCGCGCGGATGCGCGGAGTCCCCGCCGCCGACAAGTGCAGCGCGTGCGGGACGTCGTGCGCGCCTTCGTTCAAGTTTTGCCCCGAGTGCGGCGCACCGCGCACGCGCGTGTCGAAGACGTTCGAGATCCCGCCCCCGCAAGCCGGCGGCGACGTGTTGCCGCTGGCATTCACCGGCCGCGCGACCGAGCTGCAGACCTTGCTCGAGCACATGCGGCGCGCGGCGGGTACGCGCGGCAACGTCGGGATGCTCGTCATGGGCCAAGAGGGCTCCGGGCGCAGCACGCTGCTGCAAAACGCTTACAAGAAGCTCGCGACCGAGAGCCGCGTGATCTATCAGGTCGGGCCCGACCCGAGCGGCCTCGCTGCGCCGTACTACCCGATTCGCTCGCTGCTCGCCGCGGTGCTGCAGTTGCCCCAGGTGTCGAGCGAGCTCGAGCTTCGCGAGGCGATCCTGGCGATCGGGCTCAACGAGCGCGACATCCCGGGCATCGCGCAGCTGTTCGGCCATTCGACGACGCTGCTCGAGCTCGAGCCGCCGGTCCGCCGCCGCGAGATGGTGTGGTCGGCGCTGCGTGCACTCGATCGCGCGGCCTCGCACAGCCCGGTCGCGATCGTGATGGAGGACGTCGACAAGTTCGATCAGCCGAGCCTCGAGATCTTGCGCCGCGGCACCGAGACGAACGAGCTGCAGCTGCCGCCGATCGTGATGACCGCGTTGCCTTCGTTCGGCGACCAGTGGCCCGCCTCCCTCGAGCGCCTCGATGTCGGCGCCCTCGAGACGGTCGATCTCGAGGCGCTGGTCAAGGGCCTGGTCAAGGCTGGCGTCCGCGGCATGCCTTCGGTGCAGACGCTGTTCGAGACGACGCGCGCGTACCCCGGCCACGTCGAGCACGTCGTCCGCTACTTGATCGAAGGCGGCAAGGCCGAGGACACCAAGGTCTCGCTCGCCGACTTGATCGCGGCGCGGCTCTCGATGCTCACGCAGTCGACTCGCGACGTCCTGCAGGCAGCGGCGATCCTCGGCGTCGAGCCGCAGATCGGCCTGCTCCGCGCGATGTTGCCGGGCGGCACCCTCGAGCCTGCGCTGCAGGATGCCGCCAATCACGGCCTGCTCGCGAAGGACGTCACCGGCGAGCTCACGTTCTCGAGCCGCCTGATCCGCGAGATCGTCTACGACGCGACGCCGGCGAACGTTCGCCGCACCCTCCACGCGAGCGCCGCGAAGGCCGTCGAGAAGCTGACGCACGATGTCGCTCAGCTCGGACACCACCGCGACCTCGCCGGCCAGTCGAAAGAAGCGATCGACCTGCTGCGCGTCGCCGGCGATCACGCCGCCGAGCAACTCGATGAAGCGGGCGCCGGTCAGTTCTATTACCGCGCGCTCGTCGCGGTTCGTCAGGCGGTGCAATCGGGCGACGTCGACGATGGCGCCGATCATCAGTTCGTCCAGATGTCGGTCAAGCTCGCCGACGTGTTGCGCACGCGTGGTGAGACCGCGCTCGCGCGCGGCATCCTCGCCGAGGCCCGCGATTGGTCGAGTGCGCCGATGCTCGTCTCGATGATCGATCGCGCGAGTGCCGCGATCGCACTGAGCGAAGGTGACGTCGATGGCTCGATCGCTGCGCTGCGCCGGGGTGTCGGCCGGGCGATCGGCTCGGGCGACATGAACCTCGTGTGCGAGCTCTATCTCGATCTCGCGAGCGCGCTGCTCCGCGCCGGGGATCCGGACACCGCGAATCGCGAGCTCGTCGAGTGCATCGATCTCGCGACGCTCGGCGAGGGATTCACCGCGATCGACGGCCCCGACTCGTTCTGGCGGATCCTGCGAGCCCAGGCCCAGATGGTCGATAACGGCGGCGATTCCTACCGCGCTCTGCGGCTCGCCGAAGCGGCGCTGTTTCACGCGCAGCGCGTCAGGTCGCGTCTCGGCGCGGCGCGCGTGCAACAGCTCCTCGCGAGCCTGTGCGAAAAGGCCGGACTCGGCGGCAAGGCCGAGCGCTATCGGCTGGCCGCGATCAACGAGATGCGCAACCTCGGCGACCGGCGCGCCACCGCCGAGCTGCTCCTCAACGACACGCCCGCAAAAGCTGCGCTCGTCGTGTCGAGTCACCTCACCGACGCGGTGGCCTTGACCAAAGAAATCGGCTGGACGGAAGGTCACGAGCGCGCGAAGCGCAAGTCGTCTCCGCCGACCGACGTCAAGTCCTAATCACGTCGATGATGCCGGGGATTCCCCGGAAGGGAATGAACCGTTTGCGCGCGCGATGCGATCGCCGCGTGCGAACCCCACTCGCTGCGCGTTCCGATGTACGCTCCGAACGTGGGCAGTATCCTTCTCGTCGAGGCTGATCCTGATACGCGCGATCGAGTCGGCTCGGCGATCAGAGAGGCAGGCCACGAGGCAGTGCTGGCCACGACGCTTCGCGAAGCCTTCGTGCTGATCAGCGAAGGCGGCATCGACGTCGTCGTCATTCATTCGGACGATCTGCAGGGCGGCGTCCTCGACCTCGCGCGGTCGATGGAGGCGCTGCCGGACGCACCACCGCTCGTGCTCGTCTCTGGCTCGCCTTCGGCGCCCGAGATCTCCGCGCGCATCGGGGCTGCGGTGTTTCTGATGAAGCCGTACGAGCACGCCGAGCTGATCGCCGCGCTGACCCGCCTCATGGGCGAGCTGCGGCCGGTTCGCATCGTCGAAGACGAGCCCACTGGGCCCGTTCGTCACGTCTGACCCCGGGCGTCGGATCAATACGCCGCCCGCCGTCTCGGGCGCGTCGAATTCGGTCGCGAGCTGACTGAACCCTCACGCGCTATTCGTCGACTTCCTGGCATATTTGTCATCGTGGAAGAACCGGCGCCCGAACGACGCAGCCTACGGATCGAGCTCGCGCCGCGCACGATCGCGATGATCCTGCTCACCGTGCTGGGCCTGTGGCTCGCGTGGCAGCTGTCGAATGTCGTCATCGTCGTCACGATCGCGCTCGTGTTGGTCGGCACGTTCGATCCGCTCGTCGCGTGGCTCGAACGCCGTGGCTTCGGCCGCGGTCGCGCGCTCGTCCTCGTGTTCTTCGTATTCGCGCTCGCCGTCGTCGGCGTGATCTTGCTAACGATTCCGCCGCTCGTCGCGCAGCTGCAGCACATCATCGAAGACGCGCCCAGCGAGCGACGCAAGCTCGTCGCCTTCCTTGGCCAGTACAAGTGGGCGAACCCGTTCGTGAAGGCGATCCGTGCAGTTCCCCTCGATGATCTCGTGCTCAGCGCCGGCAACACCGCGCTCAGCTACTCGGCGGAGCTGCTGACCGCGATCGGTTACGCGATCACGACGCTGTTCCTCTCGATCTACCTCCTCGCCGATCCTTACGGCGCCAAGTCCGTGCTCTACGCCCTCACGCCTCGCCACCACCACGTCAAGCTCGCGCGGATCCTGCTCGAGCTGAAGCGCATTGTCGGTGGCTACATGCGCGGCCAGCTGATCACCTCCGTCGCGATCACGATCTTCACGTTCACGGTGCTCACGATCTTCCGCGTCGACGATGCCCTGGCCCTCGCGATGTTCGCCGGGCTCACCGACATCATCCCGTTCGTCGGCGGTTACATCGCGAGCGCACCGGCGGTGATCGCGGTGTCGAGCCAAGGCACGCCGATCATGCTGCTGGTCGCGGGGCTGATGTTCCTCTATCAGGAGTTCGAGAGCCGGATCCTCGTGCCGCGCGTGTACGGGCGCGTGCTGCGCCTACCACCGGCGATGGTGCTCGTCGCGTTGCTCGTCGGTGGCACGCTGATGGGCGTGCTCGGTGCCCTGCTCGCGCTGCCGATCGCCGCGGGCCTGCAGATGATCGTGCGCGAGCTCCGGGTCGAGCTGCCCGGACAAGCTCCACCCGATGAAGCGATCCGCCGCCGGGACAGCAAGGCCGAGCACATCTACGAGCGGCTCACCGCCGGCGCCCCCGTCGAACAAGCCCAAGAGATCGCCGGCAGGCTCGCGCTCAAGATGAAGGCCAACGAAAAGACCGGCGCGGCGCTGATGTCCGCCGAATACGAGATCCCGGACTCCGCACGCCGTCCCGACGACCCGGAGAAATAGGGACGGTGCACACTGTCGCTACCTGCGATCTGTAAGTCGTTGAACCTGCAGGGCATGTCCTACGCCTGAAGTAACGTCACGGCTCAGCTCGCGACGACGTGCTCGATGATCAGCAGGCGCACGCCGCGCGCGTGCATCGCGATCGACACGCGGCCATCGACTGCATGCAGGTGCTCGCCGGTGAACGGATCGCGCAACGCCGCGACGGTCGGATCCGGCAACAACACGGCGGTTACCGCACGGTCGCTGTCGCTCGTCACGAACACGGCGCGCACGCGGTCATCCGCGCCCGAGAACGGCGTTGCTCGCACGTCGGCGGGACGTTCGATCCGCCAGCGCTCGGTCGCGTCGCCGACGAGTTGCGCGAGATCTTCGGCGAGTCCTGCGAGGTCCTCGAGCGAGCCTTGCTTGAGCCGGCCGATCCGCTTCGGGACCGCTTCGCCGAGTGGCTGATCGAGCTCGTCACGCGTCGGGGTCCCGGGGCCGATCACGACGACGCTGCGCTTGTGCTCCGCTACTGCACGCAACGTGTGCCACAGGCCACGCGAGATCCGCTCTCCGGTCGGCGCTACCACCGCGCGGAATCGCGCGAGCTCTTCTTCGGTCGCCGCTTCGTCGACGATCACGTACGAAACCTGTGCCAGATCGAGCGCACGCGCGATCGCGGTCTGCCATCTGCGCGCGGCGATCGCACCCGGATCGCGCCCGAGCTCGGTCGCGCCGCCAGGTCCGAGATCGAGCATGTCGCCGAGCACCGGCGTCATCGGGTCGAGCACCGAGCTCGCGATCCCGAACCGTTCGTCCGCGCGCATGTCGACGAGCGCGATCGGCGCGGGCCGATGCAGCGAGGGCCAATCGACCTCGGCGAGCGCCGCGATCAGCGGCTTGATCCATGCCGCGTGCGCTTCGACATGTCCTCGCTGGTCGATCGCCGCTCCGTAGTAACGGTCGCGATCGACGGCCATGAACAAGTTGAACCCGCGTGTCCCGGCGGCGAGCAGAGTCAGGAGATGATCGCGCTCGCGCGTCGCATCGTCGGCACTGCCGAGAGGCGGCACCCATGGAAAGAACCCGATCCCGACCTCGAACGCGATCGGAATCGGCACCGCGTTGCCGACGAGCGCCGCTGCGCGCCTGCGCAGCTCGGGGAACATCGCGCGCGGTGTGTACGCGTCGATGCCGACCGGCCCGGCGATCGCGTTCTGGATCCGGCGCAGGTCATAGAGCTGGTAGTGCCCCGGCGGCAGGTTGTGAAACCGTGCGATGTCGCCGAGTCCCGCGCGATCGAGCAGCTTGCCGAATTCTCCGAGCGCCCGCGCGATGTACTCGTCCTTGAACTTCATCCACAACGCGCATGCGGCGGCGCGATCCGGATCCCACGCGCGCGGGATTTCTTCGAGCCCACTCGCGTCGTGCCACCACTCGATCGCATCGGGGTGATAGTCGATGTCGAACGCGCCGCTACGAAAGAACAGCTGTGCCTCGTTATCGATGCCGATCGCCACGACCGGTCCGTCGGGTGCGAGGTGCGGCTGGATCACCTCGGCGACCGTCGCGTACCAGGCGGCGACCCGATCTCGAAACTTCGCGCTCGCGTACGACGGGATCGGAAACGCGCGCGGCGGCACCGGCAACCAGGCGGGTGTCCCGGCGGCAGTGCGCGCCTGGCAGGCCGGATCGGCGAGCACCCAGTCGGGAATCCCGAAGCTGGTGAGCTCCGCGTTGACATGAGGGCCCGGCCGCAACACGACCGAGAGCCCGGCCGCGCGCGCCGCCTCGAGGAACCGCGATAGATCGTGCTCGCCGGTCCACACGCGCTGCCCCGCCGTGGGCTCGTGGACGCGCCACGGCACGTACGTCTCGACGATCGTCAGCCCGAGCGAGTGCATCGCGCGCAGGCACGCGGACCACTGCGCCGGCGGCACGCGCCAGTAGTGCATCGCACCCGCGTAGAACGGCAGGTGCCTGCCGCCTACGTTCAGACCGCGGCTGTCGAACCAGGTGCGTCGACGTGTTTCCACCGGCGATCCTCCAAGACAAACCGACTCGGACCGCGCGCCCACGTCGGTCTGTACGTGAGCGGCGCACTATCGCCGGTCCCGGTCACCGTGTACTCGGGATCCCACGGCAACAGCAGGCACGGCCCGGCGCCCGGGGGCGCGAGCCTCGGCAAGATCGGATGCGGCTCGAGGGCACGAGCACGACCCGCGGCCAACACGGCCTCGATCGTCTCGTGCTCGGCGAGCTCCCAGCAGGTCCGGATCTGCGGCGGCGGCAGCTGCAGCTCGGCCGATCGCGCGATCGCTTCGCTCGGTGTCACCCAGAGCTGATCGATCGTCTCGGTCGCGTCGAACCTCGGCTCTTGTCCCGCCGGCATCTCGGTGACGAAGAACCGCGCCGAGAACCGCTTCGGCTCGATCGACGGCGTGATCCAGTGCGACCACGGCACCAGCACGTCGGTCGACCACACGAGCCCGGCGAGCTCGAGCGTCGCGCCTGCAGGGGCCCCGTCGAGGATCCGCTTGCGAAGCGAGTCTTGATTCGGAACTTCAAGCGTGATCGCGTCGTGCCCCGAGTCTTTGGCGAGCAGCACGCCCGCTTCTTCGAACAGCTCGCGCGCCGCCGCCGTTCGCGCATCTTCACCGGGCTCGTTCGCGCCGCCCGGAAACACGTACGCCGACGCCATGAAGCTCGCACCGCGATTGCGCCGCAGGAAGAACACCTCGAACCCCGCGTCCGCTCGGCGGAGCAAGATGATCGAAGCCGCCTCGCGGATCGCCGTCACGACGACTTCGTACCACGGTCGCCACGAATTGATCACGACCCGGCGTGGTCACCGCTCAGTGATTATTGTCAAAGCCCATCGATGACCCGACGAAGATGAGCCAGACAACAAACCCGACAACGAGCGCACCGAGCGCGATGAGGACGGCGGTCAGGATTCTGGCGCCCGAGCTCAGCGGCGGCTTTTGACGTAGTCGTTGCTCACGCTGCTCGGTCGCGACGGCCGTCGGGACTTGATCCCCGCGACCCGATCCGCGCGAGGGCACGAGACCCCAAACAAGCGTCGCGAACGCTACGGCCACCAGCGCGCCAAACCCAACGCCCATGCTCTCTACGGGACGACGACGAACTCGCGCTTCATCAAGCTGATGATGTTCTGCGCGGCGTCGAGATCGGTGCCCGGAAAGTTATCGAGGACTTTTTGCAATTGCCCGTGATCGAGGACGAGCTGGAACGTATCGAGCTCCGAGGGCGTCAGCTCTCGCAGCTTGCCGGCGAGCGGCGTCGGGACCGCGAGCGGCGATCCAAGTGCCGGCAGCTGCTTCTGCAAGTTCCGGAATTCGTCGAGCTGCCGCACGCCTTCCATGAGCAGACCTTCGGTCGACTCTTGGACCTCGTTCATGACCTGCATCTCGCCGCCCGGCTCGAGCTCGAACGTGCCCGTCTCCCAGGTCAGCATCCGATAGATCGCCTTCTGCGGCGACACGGCAAAGTCGTCGTTGATCGTCGCGAAGTAGATCTGACCCTTGCGGAGGTAGATCTTGCCGATGCTGACACCGTTGTTGATGGTCAGCACGCCGGACTTGCGGCTCGTCGACAACAGCTGCAGGAGGTCGGGGAGCGGGATCTCTTCGATCACGCCCGACATCGGGCGACCCTGGGTGGCCTGGCGCTGCTGCGCACCGGCTTCGAGCTTGCGGCGCGCTTCGGCCTCGCTCTGGTTCGCGACCTGGCCCTCGACCGCGACGACCTTGATGATCGACGTACCTACCAGGATGCGGTCGCCTTCATGAAGCAGCGCGCGGCCGGCGATCTTCTCGCCGTTGACGAACGTGCCGTTGGTCGACCCCATGTCCTGGATGTAGACCTCAGCGTCGGTCGAGCTGATCTTCGCGTGACGACGCGAGACCATATCCTCGACTAGCACCATATCGAGGTCGCTGGACCTACCGATGATGATTTCCCGATTCATACGAAGCGGGAACTCGCCACCCTGGTACTTGCCCGAGATGAAGCGTAGTGCGAAGCGGGGACGATCGGTCATGGACGGCGAGGCGACCAAGGACTTGAAAATTCTAGTGCCCAACCGATGAGGTGCGCAAGCAAACCACCCTTAATCGGTTGATGCAGCATCGCTCGTTCCATGGTCATGAGGGGGCCGGAGGGTGTTGACGATGCGCCGATACACCTCTTCGGACACCACGAGGCTTGAATGTCCGAGAGGAACGGTCATCGCATTTGCCCCCCGAAGTCGGGTCGTAGGCAAGGGAACGACCCAATCCCGGGCGGCGGCAATCGTGTGAACCTCGACGCCCGGCGGGATCTGGCCCTGGGCCAGCTCGTCGAGAAATCGACTCCGCGGGAGCAGCTGCCAGGACGAGGTCGACCACAGGCCGAGCGTGGCGACCCCGGCCAGAGCGGCCCACGTACCTCGGAGTGGTGTTCCCATCATGATCAGCTTGCGAACTCGGGTGTGACCACCGAGCTTCTTCACGTAATAGAGCCCGATCAGGCCTCCCATGGAATGGCCGATGATGTCGATCTTTTGGGAGGGCGTCTGCGCGAGGATCCGTTCGATCTTGCGATGGATCAAGAATGCCGAACGCCGGATGTCGCGGACGTTTAACGTCCCGAGGTTGAACGAGACACAAACGAAGCCGTCCTCGACGAGCCGGCGCTCGATCATGTACATCGAGCCGCGCGTTCCGAGGAACCCGTGAATGATCAGGACGGGCGGCGTCTCCGGTGTGATCGCCGAGAAGCCGTCGCGGCGACGCAACCGATTGCCGCGCATGAGGTGGCGCAGGTACGAGAGCCCGTCGGTGCCGCCCGATAGATCTTGCCCGATCGTACTGCGACGGCCGAGCCACCGCTTCGGGGCTTCGATCGCCCAGCGCAATAGCCACGAAGATCGCAACGCGATCGTCTTTCGTGACTTCGGCTGATCGGACACTTCAATCACGATAGTCCGAGAATCCCTCCGAGACGAATCTCGAGCACTCCTTCGCGTAGCCATGGCTCGCAGATGTGGAGGTAGGGTATTCGACTACCCGCCACTGACCACGCTTGCCGAGGGATCCGAACCGGCTGATCACGTACGTGGCGACGCGATAGACCAGCGCAAATTCGTCGCCCCGGCGCAACGAACGCGAGTCACCCGGAGGGACGCGGCCCGGAGCGGGCGCTGGGTCGTTCGCGTCTCCGCCCGGAATCTCGCGTGGGCCCGGCATGTGGGTCGGATTCTCGACCGTGCCGAGCGCCAACACCGGAGGTGCCGACTGCTTCGGCATCTCCGGCGGCTTGCCGAATTCGGAGCCGGTCGGCATGCCGACGGTTTCGGTTCGTGCACGAGCGGGCGGATCGACCGGCTTCATCGGCTGCGGCGTCGCGTCGGGCCAAGGCTCCGCGCCAGGGTCGGGTGGCTTGATCGCAGGCAGCTCCTGCGACTTCGCCGGGTCCGGCTTCGCTGCCGGTGCCTCCGTGGCTTTCACGGCATCGGCCATTGCGTCGGCGTTGGCGTCGGTCTTCGGCGCGTCGGCTTTCGCGGGCGCGGCGTCAGGTTTTCGCTCGGTCTTCGGGTCGCCAGGTTTTGCGTCCGGCGCCGATGCCGCCTTGGTGTCACCTTTCGGTGCGTCCGGTTTCTTATCGTGTTGCTCCACCGCGTCCTCCTCACTATCCGTTCGCGTGCGCTTCGCAAAGGCCCTGGTCGGTTCGCGCTGGATTCTCGATCGCTCCGGTGCGCCCGGATCCGACTTCCTCGCCATGACTCGGTGGTGCCAGCGTTCGCCGTCGAGGGCAAGATACGGCGGCGGATGATTCGATCCACTCAACGCATCGCGTCATCGCCCCGACATCGTATACAGTCGGGACTCCGGTGAGGGATCCACAGGCCGCGACGGAGCGCGTGGGGCGGTACCAGCTCTTGGAGCCGATCGGTTCAGGACCGAATGGCTCGGTGTCGCGCGCCAAAGTGTTCGGAGTCGCCGGATTCGAGCGGCAGTTCGCGGTCAAGCGCTTCGTCTCCGATGTGACGACGACTCCCGCGCTCGCGCAAGCACTCTCGGCGGCCGCGCGGCAATACGGAAGTCTCGAGCATCCGCGGATCGCGCGGATGGCGGAGTTCGGGATCGCGCAGGGCACGACGTTCACCGCGGTCGAGCTCGTCGTCGGGCTCGATGCCATGCGGCTGCTCGCGGAAGCGAGGACCGCGGGAGTCACGCTCGCGATGGGCGGTGGGCTCGCGCTCGTGTCGCAAGCCGCCCGCGCCGTCGGGTATGCACATGGCCGTGGCCTGTCGCATCTCGGGCTCGCGCCGACGAACTTGATCGTCACCGCCGACGGCGACGTCAAGGTCACCGACTTCGGCATCCTCGCCGCGACGATGGCAGCGAGGCCGACGGAAGTTCCGCGGCTTGCGAATCGCATCGCGTACATGGCGCCCGAACAGCTCGCCGGCGAAGCGATCTCGGCTGCGACCGACGTGTTCGTGCTCGGCGTGATCGCATACGAGCTCGTCACCAATCAGCGCGCGTTTCGCGGCGAGAATGCTCATCAGATCGCGCGCGCGGTGCTCAGCGGTCCGCCCGCGGATCCGCCACTGCCCCGTCCGATCGTGCGCGTGCTCCAGCGCTGTCTCGCACGCTCGCCGTTCGAGCGGTTCCCCGATGCGCGCGCGCTGGCCGACGCCCTCGACGCCGCGCTCCGCGTCGCACCGGTTCCCGGAACTCGCAAGGACATCGGCGCGCACGTCAAAGCGACGCTCGATCGACTCGCCGCGATCAACGAAGGTCAGCTGTCCGGCGTGCTGTCCCTCAACGTCGGCACCGGTCCGGTGCGCGGCGTCGACAGACCGGCACACGTGCCGACGCTCGGTCGCGAGTCCAACGAGTCGATGCCGACGGCGGAGTTCGTGCGGCCCGACATCGAAGTGCCGGTGCCTTCACCGCTCGTCGGCCCGACGCGAACCGGGCTCGAGTCCCCGACGCGCCCGGATTTTCCGAAGGGGCCGATCGTCACGATGCCCGGCGTCGCGCCGCCTCCGATTCCCATGCCACCTGGCCTCGGCGTGCCGCCACCGACGCCGGCCGGCGGGCCACCGAGCGCGACCTTCGGGATGGCCGCGACGAAGCGGCCGATGGTGCCGCCGTCGATTCCTCCGATCAAACCGCGAAGCTCTCCGACCGCCGCACCGCCGCCGGTCCCGACGTTCGAGCCGGAGTTGCCGACGTTTGCGCCGGAGGACATGCCGGATCCGCACGAAGAGCCTACGAAGATCGGTTCGGAGATCCCGAAGCTCGCGCATTCGATGCGCCAGCGGACCAACAACGACGATGATCTGATCGTCTCGATCGAGCACAAGGATCCTCACGCGTCTGCAACCCTCACCGGCGATCTGACCGCAGATCGCGACGCGACCGCCTCCGAGCGCGACGCGACACTCTCCGAGCACGACGCGTCGGGCACCGAGCGCAACTCGGCGATCGCCGAGCGCAACATCACGCGGCGCGATGCCTCCGACGCGGCATTCGCAGAGCGTCCTGCGACGTTCCCGGGACACCAGCCCGCCAGGCCGACGCCTCATCCAGGGATCTCCGGCGACCATCAGGATCCCGAGGCAGTCGAACCGCCGCCACTCCTTGCAGAGGTCTGGAGCCAACACCAGCCGGCACCGATCGAGCACGAGCCCGTCGTCGATGCGCCGAGCTTCGAGCAGCGCCGCACGCCACCACCGATTCCGGTGCAGCCAGCTCCGATCCCTCCACCTCCGGGAATGCAAGCCGGGATCTCGACGCATGGCCTGCGCGCGCAGGACGCACCGCGGGCGAAGTGGCCGTTCATCGTGATCCCGCTCGTCGTCCTCGCGGCGGCGGCGGGTGGCGCGTATCAGATCTGGGGAGGCAAGGCCGATCACGCGGTCGTTAGCGAAAATCCGGGTTCGAACGGCAGCGACAAACCGGGATCGAATGCGATCGTGGGCGCCACGCCGGGGTCGAACGCGATCGGTAGCAATCCAGGTTCGAACGCGATCGCCCATGCCACCGCCGACGCAGCGCTCGCACCCGACGCGAAGCTCGTCGCAACCGCACCGCCCGATGCGCCGGTGAGTCCGCCACTCGACGCGGCCGTGCAGGTCGCGATGGCGGTCGATGCGGGTACCACCGCGATTGGCGCCGACGCGGGCGCCGCCGCCGTGCAACCGCCTGCTTCCGATTCGCTCGCGATCGCATCGACACCCGCCGGCGCGCGCGTGTTCATCGACGGCGCGGATCAAGGTGTCACCCCCGTCAAGCTGCCCGGCTCGGCGGATCGTCACACGGTCGCGTTGCTGCTCGCCGGTCACGAGCTCTATGTCGCCGAGGTCGATGGCCATGGTGCATTTCAGATCGCGCTCAAGCCGGTGACGCCCGCGGGCGGTCCCGCCGGCATCAAGGTCATCAAGTGCAAAGACAAAGATCGCTACTACGTCTCGGTCGACGGTAAGCCGACCGGCATGACCTGCCCGACCGAGCGCATCGAGTGCGAAGTCGGCCCGCACACCGTCGAGGTCTACGACATCGTCACCGAGACTCGTCGCAAGTTCGACATCAAGGTCCTCGATACGCGGCTGTCCTATCGCGTCCGCATCGAGTAACGAACGTGCACCTCGGTGCACAGGTCGCGCCGGCACCGACGCGCGGATCCGCTCCAAGCGGGTCGTCGACTAGCTCTCGTCTTCGACTTCGGAGTCGCCGTCGAGCTTCGCGCGCGGATCGAGCCCGTACTTGCGGATGAGCTCTCTCAGGTGCTTGCGATCGATCTGCGCTTCGCGAGCGGCCGCCGACAAGTTCATCTTGTGACGGCGCATCAGATCTTCGATGTACTCGCGCTCGAACATCTCGACGAGCTGCCCCTTCGCTTCTTTGAACGGCAGGTCCGTGCGAATGCCGAGGCTCGGCGCAGCTTCGCTCTGCAACGCGTCCTCGAGGTTGATCGAGCTGCCCTTCGCGAGCAGACACGCGCGCTCGATCACGTTGCGAAGCTCGCGCACGTTGCCCGGCCAGCTATGGCGAACGAGCCGGGCGAGATCATCGGGGGTCACGTTGAGCTGCGGCCCGAAGCCGTGCACGAAGTGCTGGATCAGCAGCGGGATGTCGCTGCCGCGCTCGCGCAGAGGCGGGACGCTGACGCGAATCACCGCGAGCCGATAATAGAGGTCCTCGCGGAACGCCTTCTTCGCGACTTCCGCACGTAGATCGCGGTTGGTCGCAGCGACGACGCGCACGTCGATCTTTTCGTACGTGTTCGAGCCGACCTTGCGAACCGCGCGCTTGTCGAGCACGCGCAGCAGCGAGGGCTGCAGATCGAGCGCCATCTCGCCGATCTCGTCGAGGAAGATCGTGCCGCCGTGCGCCTCCGCGAAGGCACCGCGCCGGTCGGTGATCGCGCCGGTGAAGCTGCCTTTGACGTGACCGAACAGCATCGACTCGATCAGCTCGCGCGGCACGGAGCCGCAATCGAACACGACGAACGGGCCGTCTTTGCGCGGCGAGTGGTTGTGAACTTCTTCGGCGATCAGCTCCTTGCCGGTGCCGGTCTCGCCTTCGATCAGCACGGTCGCGTTCGTCGCCGCGACATCTTCGAGCAGCGTGAACATCTGCCGCATCTTCGTATCGGCGCCGACGATCGTGCCGAATGCCGTCTGCGGTGACGGTTCGGGATCGACGATCTCCTCATCGGGCAGGAACTTGATCACCGTGCGCCCGAGCTTCACTTCAACGCCGAAGCCGATCGAGATCCGTTCGAACCGCGAGCCTTGGATGAACGTGCCGTTCGTCGAGCCACAGTCGATCATCATCACTTCGTCGCCGACAAGCTGCGCTTCGAGGTGCTTGCGCGAGACCGTCTTGTCGGTGAGCACGAGGCTGCACTGCGGGCCCGAGCCGAACGACACCGGCTCGCGAGTCAGGCGTACGGCTTCACCGCGATCGGGCCCCTTGATCACCACGAAGATCCCGCCCGCGTTTTGTCGCGAGTAGGACGGCGCGTCATCGAGGAGGGCCGTGACGTTGGAACGATCCTTCGACATCTTTAATCCGGACCGGCTCGTTACGATGGTAGCCCCGCTGGGTCCCTGGTGTCTATCCCCCCACCCCTCCTCTCTATCAACGATCGCGCTACTTTCCGTCTACGTGTTGGGGCGAGACGTCCGGCCCCGACATCGCGACGATGCCGGCGGCGATCGCGGCGGCTACCAGGATGGCGACGATCACCATCCACGACCTCAGCGACTTCTCTTCGGCGGCACCGTGCGCGGTCGAGCTCTTCCGCTGCGGGTGTTGTGTGCTCGATCGACGAGGATTCGCCAGCATCGCCGAGGGAGCGAGCGGCTCGGGCGTGCCCTGACGAAACGGTGGCGGCAGCGCAGGCACACCGCGCTCCGGCGGCGGTAGCAAGTTCGGATCGGATGCCAGCTCGCGCGGAGCCGAATCGAGCAGACGCGGTCCGGAATCGAGCGATGGCGCCGCGTTCAGATCGACGAGCGGATCGGCGCCTTCTTTGCTCTCGAGATCCATCATGTTGATGATGGACGTCATCTCGATGCCGTTGAACTTGTCGATCTCGGTCTTCGGCCGCACCGGAGGCGGCCGCGGTGGAGGCAACTTCGCGCGCGCGGAGAGGTTGTGGATCGCGAACGGTCCCGAGGCTGGGATCGCGAGATCGTCCGCATCCTCTTCGTCTTCATCCTCGCCGGCGTCGTAGACCTCGGTCCCGGCGCGCTTGACGTAGCCGAGATCGTCGTCGTCTTCGTCGCCGCGCCAGGCGTCGGTCGGGCCGCACGCGTCGCGCAGCTCCTTCGCGAGCTCGGGCGCGGACATCAGCAGGCCATTGCGATGCGCACATCGCATGAGCGCTTCCTGCAGCTCACCGGCGGTCTGGTAGCGCGCGTTGGGATCGATCGACAACGCACGCGCCATGATCTGATCGAGCTCCGGCGGCACCGGCACTTTCTTCGACAACTGCGGCACCGGTTGCGAATAAATCTCGTCGGCACTCGTCGTCAAACCGGCGGCGACGAACAGGCGCTCTCCGGTGAGGATCTCGTACATGCACACCGCGAGCGAGTAGAGATCGCTGCGGTGATCGAGCGGCTCGCTCTTCGCCTGCTCGGGCGACATGTAGCCGATCTTTCCCTTCACCTTGTAGAACAGCGACGTGTGAGTCGCGGCCTTCGCGATCCCGAAGTCCGTCAGCTTCACCTCGCCCGCGTACGACAACAGGATGTTCGACGGCGAGACATCACGGTGAATGAGCCGCAGCGGCTTGCCTTCGAAGTCGCGCTTGCTGTGGGCGTACGACAGTGCAGACAGCACCTCGCGCGAGATGTAGATCGCCGCCGCCGGGGAGAACCGCTTGCCGCGATGCTTCGCCTTCTTGAGCAGCGTGCGCAGATCGCCGCCGGGCAAGTACTCCATCACGATGAAGTACTCGTTGCCTGCCGTGACGAGATCGATCGTGTGGACGATGTTCGCGTGATCGAGCGTCGCGGACAGCTTCGCTTCACGCAGGAACAAGTCGATGAACTCTTCTTGCTGCGTGAATTCCGGAAGCAGCTGCTTCAGGACGACTTCCATCTCGAACCCGCCGGCCCCGAGCTTCTTGCCGACGTAGATCGCACCCATCCCACCCTCGGACAGATGCTCGAGCACGACGTACCGGTCGATCGGCGCATCGCCCGCGTGGACCATTCGCCGGCAGTGTAACATCGCGATGTGGTCCCCGACGACCGCTACCGCCTCGCTCCGGTCCATGATGCACGCACGCGCACCGAACGCGTGAAACGTGGCGATCTGGCCGTCGCGGTCGGTGATGCTCGCACGACCGAAATCGCTCTGGCAGCGGCGATCTCGCGTGTCGCGCGTGCTCGCAGCGCGCTCGCGGCGGCGGTTGCCTGCGACCAGACCAGCCTGCGGACACGGCTGCTCGCCGAGCGTTATATCGCGAGGCGGCGGCGCGATCTCGCAGATGCGATCGCCGAAGAGCTCCGTGCGAGCGCCGCTCACCACCAACGAGTCGGCGTGATCGACGAAGCGCGCCGAGTCCTCGCGCGCGCACGGGCGGAACGCGAGGTCATCGAGCGGCACTTTGCGAAGTGGCGCGAAGATCGTCGCAAGCTCGCCGAGCGTCGCGAAGATTAGTTCGCCGGCAAGCTCGCGAGCATCGTGTGGGCCACGCGGTCGACGTCGTCGGAGCCGGCCGCATTCGCGGGGAACTGCTGGTGGACGTGCCAGAGCGTGAGGCCACTGCGATTATCGACGAGCGTCATCTCCAGATACATCTGCGAGTCGCCTTCGTGGGGCAGCGCCTCATCTTGTGACCAGTCCATCTGAGCCGCGAGCTCGGCCGTGCGACCGAATGCGTCGATCACGTCGACCGCGGTCTCCGCGCCGAAGGTAATGCCTCGGCTACTCGCGCTCGAGCCGCGCGTCGCAAGGCTCGACTCGCCGTCGCCCCCGCGATGATCGCGAACCTGCTCGCGACCGTGAGAACGACTCTCGTGCTTGTCGCCTGCGCCGAGCGCTTCAACAGCGACGGCAATCACGACGACCGCGGTCACGATCAAGAGACCGATCGCGACACCTTTTGCCACCTTGCTCGCGGTGCTCTCTTGCGGCGTCCCGACGAATGCCCAGCCGCCCACGAACAGGGTCGCGTCACTGTTCGTGCCCGTACCGAGCCGTGCCGGCAAGAATGGAATCGGCACCTCGCCGGGATGTTCCGCCACGGTTGCGCCGTACCTCGAGAGTGCCGCGAGCGTCGCCATCAGCTCGGATTTCGCCAGCGCATTGACGTTGCCGCCGGCCGCGTTACCGTCCCAATCGATCACCGCGGCGACCGCGTAGTTCCGTTCCGCGAGTGTCGACAGCGCCGTGTTCATGATCCGGGTCTCGGCTCCCGAGCGCAGCTCCTCGACGTTCGCGTCGTACCCCGCACCCGTCCATAGCTCGAGGCGCATCGGCAAGACGTCGACCGTATGGACCTGCTTCTGCTTGGCCAAGAAGCCGCGATCGGCGGCCATCGTCGTGTGGCTCGGCCATTGCGCGCCGCAGCCGGCCATCAGGATCCCGGTGAGAAGGGTCGCCATGAGGGCGCGCGTCATCGCCCGGATTCACAGCAATGGTCGTTCCAGGTGGAGACCGGGAGATTCCGCGGGGTTCACGGATCTCGCGATGTAGTGACTCGACCACACTGTGAGAGAAGGCCACTTCCCGAAGCAACCGCCGCGGAGCGAGGGTGTCTGCCCGGTATGCGCAGCTTCTTCGTGATCGTCCTCCTCTGTGGCCCTTCTCTCGCCAACGCCGACCCGACGCCTGCTCGCGACGCGAGCGCGATGCACACCGATGATTGCGCCCGCGCGCGCAAGCAGAATAAGACGTGCGTCATCGATATGGGCAAGGCCGACGACATCATGGCCGAGCGCCCGAGCAACGACGAGATCCGGATCGACGTCACGCGATTTGCCCAGCTGACGAGCCTCGTCCGCGTCCGCCGCGACTTTATCGTCGAGATCCTGAAGACCGCCGAAGACCTGTGACGCCGCGGAATCCCCGGAGGGGGATGACGCCGCGGAATCCCCGGAGGGGGATCGTCACTGACACTCGAGGACGGCGCTGCACGCCTGATTCTTCGACACGCATTCGTCGTGCTTCTTCACCTTGGCGAGGTTATCGGTGTCCGCCTCGAGCGCCGAGCACGCGGCGATGCATTCTTTTTCGTCGAAGGGGATCGAGCTGTTGGTCGAGGTCACGCACTCGGCTTCGCGCGTGCAGATCCGCCTGCAGCGATCGCTGCGCGGCTGCGTGCAGGCAGCGAGCAGAGCGGCGAACAGGAACCAGCGGGCCATGACGTGATTATAGTCAGACCTTGCGCGTGTGTGGATCGAGCGCGTCACGAAGACCGTCGCCGAGGAAGTTGAGCGACATCACGGTGATCGCCATGACGAGCCCCGGGTAGACGAGCATCCACGGATAGACGACGATCTGCGAGCTTCCCTCGGTGACGAGCGTTCCCCACGACGCGAGCGGCGCCTGGACACCGAGCCCCAGGAACGACAAGAAGGCCTCGGTCAGCATCACCTGCGGCAGCGCGAGCGTTGCGTAGACGATCACCGGTCCGAGGGCGCTGGGCACGATGTGCCGGAACAGGATCCGCGCCGGTGGCACGCCGAGCGCGCGCGCGGCCTCGACGAACTCGCGATGCCGGATGCTGAGCACCTGACCGCGAACGATCCGCGCCATCGTCAGCCACGAGATCGCGCCGATCAACGCGAACAGCGCCGTCAGCGACTTCGTGTTGAACGTCGCCATCACGACGATGATGAACACGATCGTCGGAAGGCCGTAGAGGGTGTCGACGATGCGCATCATCACGTTGTCGATGCGGCCACCGGCGTACGCGGCGATCGCTCCGTACGTCACACCGATCACGAGCGCGATCGAGGTCGTCACGACCGCAACGAGGATCGCGATCCGGCCGCCGATCATCACGCGCACGAACATGTCGCGGCCGAGCGTATCCGTGCCAAACCAGTGAGACCACGATGGAGGCCGCGGGCCGAGATCTGCATGGATCGTCGTCGGATCCAAGCCGAACGCAGCCGCGACGAACGGCCCGAGATAGCAGAACAACGCGACGAGCACGAAGATCGTGCCGCACACGACGGCCATCTTGTTGCGGCGCAGCCGCTGCCACGCGTTGATCATCCGCGCGCCTCTCGGATCCTGGGATCGAGCATGCCGTAGACGATGTCGACGACGAGGTTCAGCAGCACGAGCAGCGCGGCGTAGAACACGAACACACCGGTGAGCACGGGATAGTCGCGCGTCGCGATGCTCTGGATGAAATAGGTACCGAGTCCGGGGATCTGAAAGATCTTCTCGACGACGAACGAGCCCGAGATCATCGCGGCCGTCGCGGGACCGAGATACGTCACGACCGGCACGATGCCGACGCGCAACGCATGCTTCCACAACACGCGCCGCTCGGGCAGACCTTTCGCGCGCGCGGTTCGCACGAAGTCCTGGCCGAGTGTCTCGAGCATGCCGCCGCGAGTCAGACGCGCGATCGTGCCGATGTAGATCATGCCGAGCGTCAACGCGGGCAAGATGTACGAGCCGACGCCCGCGATCCGCGCCGGCGGCAGGATCCCGAGCTTCATCGAGAACGCAGCGACGAGCAGCGGCCCGAGCACGAACGAAGGGATCGAGATCCCGACGAGCGCGAGCGTCATCAGCACGTAATCGACCCACGTGTTACGTCGCGACGCCGAGGCCACGCCGATTGCGACGCCGAGGATGATCGCGGTGAGCATGCCGATCAGGCCGATCGCGGCACTGACCGGAAAATGCGTGGCGATCAGATGACCGACGGACTCGTCGTGCGTCATCGAATCACCGAGATCGCCGCGCGCGAGGTTTCCGATTTCGCGCACGTACTGCTCCCACAGCGGATCGTGGAGGCCGTAACGATCCTCCATCGCGCGCTGGACGGCAACCGATCGCTTCTGATCGGTATCGAACGGCCCGCCCGGCGCCGCGTGGAGCAGCAGAAAGCTCATCGTCGCGACGATCCAGATCACGACCACCGCGCTGACGAACCGACCGAGCAAGAACCGGATCACCGGTGGTGCTCCCAGTCCGGATCGATCCACGCGCGCCACAACGGAGGTTGATCGACGAGGTTGACCGGGTAGTCGCGGACGTACGGCTTGATCAGATGCTTCTGCGTGTAGACATAGATCGGCAGCACCGGCGCATCTTCGAGCAGCACGCTCTCTGCCTCGCGAACCTTCGCATTACGTGCCTTGCGGTCGCGCATCGTGCGCGCCTCTTCCATCAGCGACTCGAACTGCGGGTTGCACCACTTCGAACGATTATCCGGCGACGCGCAGCGAAATGTCGGCAGAAACTCGCCTTCCGTATCGGCGAGCTGACCGGCCGCGCCAAACCGCAGCAGCTGAAACTTGCCGGTGCGCGTCGCGTCGAGCATCGAGTTCCACTCCATCGACTCGATCCGCACGTCGAGGCCAACCGCCTTCCACGACGACTGGAGATACTCCGCGATTTGTTTGTGAGCCTCGTTGCCCGAGTTGTAGAGGTACGTCAGCTCGGGGAGCGTCCCGAGCTCCTGGCGCGCCAGCTCCAGCTCTTGCTTGGCCTTCGCGAGATCGTAATCGAGCCCCGGCGGTGGCACGTAACACAGCTCGCCGCTCTGCATCACCATCGCGAGGCCCGGCGTGTCGCGGGTGACACCACACGCGGCGAGGTCGGCATCGCCGAGCGACTTGATCGGCGTCCCGGGCGTCAACACGGCGGTCGGCATCTCTCCGCCATGCATGAATCGCGGGACGGGCCTCCGATCGATCGCAAACCCGAGCGCACGCCGCAGGTGGCGGTTGGTCACGACCTTCGTGTTGATCTGCGCGAAGTAGACCGCGAGATACGGCGCGACGCTGTAATCCTTGTATGTGGTGCCGCGCAGCTCACCGTTGAGCGCCGGGAGATACGTCGACGGAATCGTATTGGTCGCGGTCGCGTCGCAGCCGCCGGTGAAATAGTAATTTGTCGTCGCGGCCTGGTCGTCCATCGAGATCGCGATGATCCGATCGAGCTTGACCTCGCTCGGGTTCCAGTACGTCTTCGAGCGGACGAACGTCAGGTGATCGCGATCTTTCCATTCCGTCAGGTGCATCGGACCGGATGTGATGATCCGGTCCGGCTGCGTCCAGCGACTTGGCCAGCGCGACACGGCTTCGATCGGCGTCGTGCGCAACGCGCGGTTCGCAGTGAGCGCCAACAGATAGGGCGTCGGATCCGCGCACTCGAACACGATCGTGTACGGATCGGGCACGCTGACCCCGAGGACGTCCGTCGATGCCGTGAGGTCCCGGCCGCGCACGTAGACCGGTGGTCGCGGAGCGAGCTCGTCGGCTGCAAGCTCGGCGATCGAGCCTGCGCCGCCGGGTCGATTCTTCGCGGTGACACGACGAACCAGCAGCTGCATGTCCGCGTTCGGCTCGACGGTGAGCTCGTCTGCATGGACCCAGCCGTAGACGCCTTCAGCGTCGCGCTGCCAGTAGACATACGCCCATGGCTGGCCGTCCGGAGACGGCGGTGTCGCGCGCTGGCCGGTGCGCTCGACCACCGAGACCTGGATCCCCGGAGGCACCTGCGCATACGCCGCGGTTTCGGGAGCACCGAGATCGCGTAGCGCAAGCGTGTGCGTCGCGGCGCGAGCATCGAGGTCGGGCGCTTCGGTGGGCGACCACAACACCTCGACGATCTCACCGGCGCGATAAGGTCCGGCATCGCGACGGAGCTGCGCGACGGTGCGCGTCAGGTACGCCATCACGTTCTTCACCGTTTGAATGTTGTCCGCGTTGGGAGAGGCCGTGAGGCGATTCGCCACACGCATCGCCGTGTATGCAACATCGTAGGCCGTCACGCCGCGCCCGTTCGACCACCGCGCATCGCGCCGGAGATGAAACGTGTACGTTCGGAGATCGTCCGAGATGTCCCAACTGGTAGCGAGGCTCGCGACCGGCAAGCCGTCGGGGTTGTAGGTCGTGAGCCCGTCGAACAGCATGAGGATCATCGGCGCCGAGACCGTGCTCGATGCGCGCACCGGATCGAGATGATCGGGCTCACCTTGGTTGCACCAGCGCAACTGATGCGGGTCGATGTCGTCGGGAATGTGACCGAAGTACTCACCCTCGGGCACGCCACACGCCGCCACCGCAAACGCGAGCAGGGTGTAAACTGACACGGTGCCAGCCGTGGACGAGAGTGCTGGGCAGGTCATCGGTGGCCGCTATCGAATCGTACGCTCTCTCGGGCGTGGCGGCATGGGCCAGGTGTATCTCGCACAGCAGCTCAACCTGAATCGGCTCGTCGTCATCAAGCGCGTCGTGTCCGAGCGGGCGACGGATCAAGGCATGCGCGCGCTGATCGAGGAGGCTCGGGTCGCGGCACGGCTGCATCACCCGAACGTCGTCAGCATCATCGACGTCAGCAGTGACGGCGGCTCGCCGTTCATCGCGATGGAATATCTGTCGGGCGTCACGCTGCGCGACATGATCGAGCGAGCCACGCCCGATGCATTGCCGCTCGAAGTCGCGCTGGTGATCACGCTCGATCTGCTGCGCGGACTGTCGTACGCGCACGGCGTGCGCACCGGCAAGCATCAAGGCGTGGTGCACCGTGACGTCAAGCCGCGCAACGTGATGGTGACGTTCGCGGGCATGTCGAAGCTGATCGATTTCGGGATCTCGCGTTGGCTCGACGACGAATCGAGCAATGCCGTCATCATGGGCACACGCCACTACATGGCACCCGAGCAGCACAAGCCCGGAACTCGCGTCGATGGTCGCGCCGATCAGCACGCGGTCGCGATCACGCTGTACGAGATGGTGACCGGTGCACTGCCGCTCGTCGACGACGCCACGCTCGGCGATTCGCCGAATGCGTTATCGGCGTTCGAGCCGCGTGTTCCGATCGAGCCGGAGCTCGGCGCGATCATCACGCGCGCGCTCTCGGTCGATCCCGACGAGCGGTATCCGGACTGCAATGCGATGGCCGAAGCGCTCGAAGGACTCGCACGATCGCGCGGGCTCGTGTTGTCCGCGACGGAAGTCCTCCGCTGGGTGATCGAGCGCTTCGCAGCGGAGCACGCGGCGGTCGAGCAAGAGTCCGCGAACCTCGCGGAGGAGAGTGACGCCGCGTACGAGACGCGCGTCGGCGGTCCCGCCACGGCGCCGACGAACCTGTCTCCCGTCTCCGACAAGTTCGTCGGGCGTGCTGTCGAGCTCACGAAGCTCGTCGAGCGCTACACCGCCGGCGCGCGCTTGATCACGCTGCTCGGCCCCCCTGGCATCGGCAAGACACGCCTCGCACGCGAGCACGCCTGGCGCGTCCGCGAGTCGCATCTCGGCGGCGTGTGGTTCATCGACTTGACCGAAGCTCGCTCGATCGACGGCGTGGTCGGCGGGATCGCGGCCGCGCTCGGTGTCGGCGGACTCGCGGCGACGATCGACGGGATGATCAAGCAGCTCGGCTCGGCGATCACGCATCGCGGACGCGCGTTGTTCGTCCTCGACAACTTCGAGCAAGTCGTCGACCACGCGGCGACGATCGGCCGTCTCGGCGAGCTCGCACCCGACGCGCGGTGGCTCGTCACGTCGCGCGAACGGCTCAACCTCCCGGGCGAGATCGTCGTCGAGCTCGGCCCTCTCGCGATCGGCGTCGATCCGAACGGCGGCCTCGAGCTGCTGATCGATCGTGCGACTGCGGCGCGCCCCGGCTTGACGATCGGCCGCGCCGAGATCGACGAGCTCGCGGCGGTCGTCGACCGGCTCGAGGGCAACCCGCTCGCGATCGAGCTCGCCGCCGGCCGCCTCAAGATGCTGTCGCCGCGCCAGCTACGCGAACGTTTGTCGCAGGGCTTCGACGTGCTCACCGGCCGGCGGCGCGGCGTCCCGGAGCGCCAGACCGCATTCGACAAGGCGATCGAATGGTCGTGGCAGATGCTCGAGCCCGTCGAGCAAGCCGCGCTCTCCCAAGCCGCGATCTTTCGCGGCGGCTTCTCGATCGACGCCGCGGAAGCCGTGATCGATCTCGCCGGCTATCGCGATACCGACGTGCTCGATGCACTCGAGTCGCTCTGCGACAAGTCGTTGCTCCGCCGCGTCACGAGTCCCGAGCTGCCAGATGAGCCTCGGTTCGGCATGTTCGAGAGCATTCGCAGCTTCGCGCTCGCGCGGCTCGAGGCGTTCGGCACCGGTGACGCCGCGCATTGGCGACACGCGGAATACTTCCTGACCTACG
This sequence comes from Myxococcales bacterium, assembly GCA_028287115.1. Lineage (GTDB taxonomy): Bacteria > Myxococcota_A > Polyangia > Haliangiales > Haliangiaceae > JABFXX01. The sequence continues at coordinate 40,450 of JAQBQF010000116.1, read as the reverse complement.
CCGAGTCGTGGGCAGCCGAGGACAGCTACCCGCTCGTCCGCGAACGCGCGAAACATCTCGCCTGCGAGCGCGAGAACATCTGGGCGCTCGTCGAGCCAGCGCTCGATCCCGAGGGCCGCAACAAGGACACCGCGGTGCTCGCGCTGCGCGCGCTTGTCACGCTCGTCCCGATCTACGAAGGCTGGGCGATGCGCTCGGCGTTCTCTCGCGCTTGCGACGCGCTCCTCGATTCGCCGTACCTCGATACGGCGCCGCCTGCCGCCTTGTCGATCGCATGGCGCGAGCGAGCTCGAGTCGCGCAACGCGCGCAGACCGACGTCATGTGGCGGTGTACCGAGAAGGCGCTCTCGATCGCTCGCACCCACGGCTGCGCCGAGGAGCTCGCATGGGCAATCTTTCGAGCATTGCCGATCATCGCCGATTCTCGCGACCTCGGCGGGCGAAACGCGTTGATCGCCGAGGCGCTGGAACGATTTTCGAATCCCGAAGATCGCGACTGGCGAGCGGTCGCGACCGCAGTCGCGGTCAGCTTTCAGAAGGTCCAGGACACCGATTCGAAGCTGCTCGCGGCCGTGATCGCAGATCTCGACAAGACCTCGAAGCTCTCGCAACGGCCATCGGTGCTCGCGCAGATCCACTGGGCGCTCGGCGTTCATCACATCGTCACCCGAGATCTGCTCGGCAGCCAGCAGCACTTCATTCGCGTTGTCGCACTCTATGAAGAGACCGGCGACGATCAATCTTCACTCGCGCTCGCTCGTGGCAACGTCGCCGCGATCAACTTGCTCCTCGACCGCGATCTCGAGGCGGCACTGCGCATGGCGGAGCTATCGCGGCGTTCTCTTCTCGAGATGGGCCTCTCCGTCGCGGTTCCGTTCAACGACTTCAACCTCGCGCTGATTCGCGAAGGTCTCGGTGACATGCCCGGCGCCGAGCTCGAAGCGCGCCGATGTCTCGATCGACAGACCGCCGCGGGCAACGCGAGCAACTGGCAGCTCCGCGGCGACACCGGACGCGTCGCAGCGGCCGCGCAGCTCGCGATCGTCTTGGCACAGCTCGATCGCGTCGCCGACGCCGAATCGATCATCGAGGACGCCGCGACGTGGACCGCAACCTGGGGCTCGTCGCCGCCCTCGTCGGAGTCCGTGATGGAAGCGGCGCTCGCGATCCTCGACGCCGCGCGCGCCCACTGCGCGATATCCCGTGGAGCCGACTCGCTCCGCAGCGCGGATGCCTGGCTCTCGTCGGCGCGCGCGCGAACCGAAGCCGCCTGGAGTGACGAGGTCCAGGTGATCTTGCGCCGCGCCCGCCGCCGTTACGAAGACAGCGAGCGCCGCGTCACCGCGAGCTGATCCTGCGGAACCGCTCCACGCGAGAAACGTTCCGATCCGCGGCACGGTTATGATGTCAGTCGGTCACGCCACCGTTATCCGATAGCAAGCCAACTTAACCGCTACGCACGCTAAAGTGCGACGCATATCCATGGTGTTGCTCGCAACCGGGCTGTTCTCCCGTACCCTGCGCCGCCGCTTGATCAGCGGCACCCTTGCGAGCGCACTGGTAGCGGCGTTGGTAATCGGCGGCACCGCCGGTATCGCCCTTGGAGTGACCGCAGGCGGAGCGCTGTTGGTTTGGGCTGGCCGCGAGGTCGTGCGCTCTAATTCCGCGTTCGACCGAGCGCGGCGACGCATGCATGACGCCCGATACTGGCCGCGTGAACGATCCCCCAACGAAGAGAACGAGTGGGATCTGTACGAACGCGACCGCGTCACGGGAACGTGGAGCGGCTGTCGCGTCTGGTTCGGCCTGTCCACCGCAGGCGCGACGGCAATTGCTCAGATTGCCAATTGGCCGAGCGAGCTTTCGCTCGAGCTGCGCAGAGACCCAGGCGACGCGACGACAGGCGATGAAGCATTCGATCGTCTCGTGCACATTTCGTGCGACGACGCTTTCTGGCGACCGACGTTGACGTCGGAGGTTCGCGCTCGCGTCCTATCCATCGTGTCAAACTGGAACGCTCGCGTGCTGTCGGGTCAGCTCGTGTTCGAGCTCGGCCCCGCAGAAGTCGACCAGCTCGAGCGCGTGCTGGACACTGCTGCCGAGCTTGCCGCCGCGACACGCACCGCGCCGGCGGACGCGGCGCAAGCGGTGCTGGATCTGATCCCCGCCGAACCCATCCCCTCCGTACGCTGGGGGCACTATCGATGGATCGTCGAGACCGGATGGAATGTCCCGCTCACGCTTCGAGCGGCAGCCTCGGACGAGGACACACAAATCGCCGCCTGGGCGCGTGCGCAACTCGGCCCAGAAGTGAACGTCTTCCGATAGGTGGATGATGCGCGGGTCGTTACCGCCAACTGATTTGGTCGAAACGCGAGGCCCACTGGCTGCTGTAGGGTCGCGAAGTCGCAGTCTCCCAGCGTCAGCACTGACGGGCTACCGTGATGCGATCTTGCGACGAACCATGATCTGCCCGAACAGCCAGATCCCTAACAGGCCGAACAACGCCGGCTCGCCGCCGCTGCTCCGGCATCCGCAACCACCGCCTCCGCCCGTCGCGCAGAATCCGCGGTCGTCGCACGTCGTGCCGCCGGAGCAATCTGCCGAGGTTCGGCATTCGAACGTGCACGCGCCATTCGCAACATCGCAGTGTTGTCCCGTCGGGCACGAACTATCCGCCGTGCACGGCGCGACGCCGGCATCGGGTGGCGGCTGCGCGCCCATGAAGCATGCCTTGACCGGCGTACCCCCCGCGGACGCCGCGGCACAATGATGCGTCGGCGGGCAGTCCGAGTCCTTCGTGCAGAACTTCGAGCAATAACCCTGCGACAGGTTCGTCGCGGTGAACAAACAGAACGAATCACACTCGATGCGATCGTAGTTACACGGCGAGCCGATCGGATCCGGCGCGCCGTCGCACAGCATGCCATCGTGATGCGTCACGCACGTCTCTTCCGCGGGGCACGCGGGCATCGGGCACTCGTCGCCGTGTATCGGATAGATCGAGCACAGCCCGAGCTTGTCGTCGATCGACAGCGTGCGTTGCCCCTGCCACGGCTTCCACGAGTAGTACATCGTGTCGTACGCACGCATCGTATGGCCCAGGCCGCTGAAGTGCCCGAGCTCGTGCGTCAACACGCCTTGTACATCGAGGATGTTCGAGTTGATTCCAGCGCCCGGTGGACCGATCGCCCAGGTAAACATCTGGCCGTTAAACGCGATGTCCGCGGTCTGCTGGCCGTCGATGATCCACAGCGACGTCGCCGCTGCGGCCTCGGTGCCGAAGGTCCATCCACTCTCGATGAACAGCAACACGTTGTTACCGTCGACGGCGGCACCGAGATTCGTCATGCCGGCGTTCGTGAACGTGAGCGACGCACACGGAACCGCCTGCCACGTCGCGAAAGCGGCATCGATCGCGGCGAGCTCCTGCGCCATGGTGATGTCCAGGCTCCCCGCGTTCTGGATCAGATAGGGAACGGGCATCTTCGCCGCAGGCCACACCATGCCGTTCGTCGTGAACTGAGCGAACCGCGTATCGTGCTCCGCCGCGACCGGATCTCGCACGAACGTTGTCACACCATCGATCGTACGCTCCGGCCACTTGCCCTGCGCCCAGCCGTACACCGCGAGCACACCGTCGCCGCGATCGCGCAAGAACCAACGCGCGCGCTCACCGACGTCCACCGACGGCATGCCGACGATCACGTGTGTGCCTCCACCGAGCACGCCGCCCGGTACGACGATGTCGATCGTCGTCCGCTCGCCACCCTTCAGCGTCGCGCTCACCGAGAGCGTCACGTGCGTCTCGAGGCCCGTATGCGTCGCATTCCACGTCGTCGTCCTTGCGCTTACCGTCGCCTCGACCACCCGATCGGCGCCGTCATAGAGCTGCTGCGGTCCGAGCTCGAGGACCGTCGATGCGCGCACGGGTGCAACCGCCGCGGCCACAAGCGCCGCGGCAACAATCGCTCGAACGATCATCGCCGGCGGCGCCTCATCACGAACAGCACGCCGATTCCGAGCAGCACCCCAGCGGCCTGGCCGTCGCGATCCGTCTGGCAGCACCCGCCCTTGCCGGTATTACCCGCGCCGATACACATGCCGAGGCTGTTGCACGTGCCGGTCGGGCAATCCGCAGACGTCCTGCACTCGAACGTGCAGTGATGGTTCGATAGCTCGCAGAACTGTCCCAGCGGGCAGTCGGTGTTGCCCTGGCAAGCCGCGCCGACGCCCGCATCTGGCCCGCCGACGCCACCGTCGCCACCAACGCCGGCATCGGGCAGCGCGCCTCCGCTCACGAACGCACGGATCACCCAGTCACCCTGTAGCCCGAGGGCTTGCGATTTCGTCCAGCCGAGCCCCGTCGCAAGAATGAAATTCTTGTCGGCCTTGATGGTTCCGTCGGTGTCGCGAACGACCGACGGGTAGCTGACGGGTGGTGTGCTGTGTGCGCCGGTGATGAATACGATCCCGACCCGGAACTGCTGCGGAACGATCACGTTGTCCATCGTCAAGTCGATCTGCTGCAACGCCGAGTTGCTGCCCGTCAGCGTGAAATCACCCGTGAAGAGCTCGGTGCCTGGAGTATCGGTTCCGGCCGTGTCGTCCCAGACTTTGAACGTGATGTCGCGTGTCGCGGTGGCTCCTGCAAACAGCAGCTGAACCTTCAGTAGCTGAAGACCGGCGCTAGGCGCCACGTAGCGGGATGCTGCTGCCTCGCCCGCGTCAAACCCCCCCTGCGCTGCAGGTGTGTCACCCGTGTTGAAACCGTCGTTCTTGAGCTCGACATCTGCATGTGCTCTCGACGCAAGAGCACCCAGTATCAGGAACGTGCTCAATTCCCCAAGTGCTCTCATGTCTCCATCTTACGCCTCTCCGTGTCCTGTGCGCCCGTTTCACGTGTGGTGAAGGCGGCGACATCGTTCGTGAAAGGAACATCGAAATTAAGCCGCAACCACCGACCCGTGCGGCCGATACGTCGTCCATGCGCAACGCGAAACAATCGGTCCGAACGCCGACCGTCATCTTTGATTGCTCGAATCGAGGGCGGTACCCTGAGCGCATGGCTCGGGTGCTCGTGCTGGGATGGGTGTTGTTCACGCTGGGCTGTACGCGACACAATCCCGATGCGTGCTGCAGCACGATCGATGAGTGCAACGCCGTCGGCCTCACCGAGATCGGTGGATGCGCGGTCGACAAAGTTTGCTACGCCGGATCCTGTGTCGCGCCGCAATGCACCGGCTCTGCAGACTGCATGTCGCCGACCCCAGATTGTGTCGACGGAATCTGCATCCAGGCGCCTGATGCAGCGGTTCCACGTGTGGCTTACGTGGCTTTCGCCACGGACCGCGACGGCAACTTCGAGATCTATCGAATGAACCCGGACGGAACGTCCCGAACCAATCTCACGAGCAATCCAGCGAGCGACACCGCTCCCATCTGGGATCCAACCGGTGACCACATCGCTTTTTTAAGCGACCGAACAGGTTCGATCGACGTGTACGTGATGACGGTTGACGGCGCCAACGTGATCAACGTTTCTCAAGGCGGAAAGGTCACTGATATTGCTTGGGCGCCAGACAGCGCACATCTCCTGTTTACGAGCAACCGGAGCGGTACTAACCAAATCTACCGGGTGCGATCTGACGGCTCCGAGCTCACGCCTCTGACGACGCTCGCCGGCGGGGCCATGAGTCCCGACTGGTCGCCGGATGGCATGCATATCGCGTTCATCAGCGGCAACAAGATCTATGTGATGAATGCCGACGGTTCGAGTCCAACCGCAATCACAACGGGCGTCGATTTCTTCGTGAAGTGGCGGCCCGATGGTTCAAGAATTGCGTTTCCTCACCGCATCACGTTCCAGAACGACAACATCTTCGTCGCAAATCCCGACGGCGGTTCGGCGATTAACGTCACTAACACGGCAGGGGCGGTCGAAGTTAATGGTTGGTCATGGTCCCCAGACGGAAACTATTTGGCCGGCACTGGTGGTCTCGATCCCGACACAGAAATCACGGTCGCCAAGGCAGATGGAAGCAGCGTCACGAACGTATCGATGTCTTCGTCTTCGCGAGATGGCAGCCCATGTTGGTCCGCTGATAGCTCGATGTTGATCTATTCCTCCGATCGAAGCGGGAACAGCGACCTGTACAAAGTCGCGCGCGTCGGTGGGATGTCCGTGAATCTCACCAACAGCGCCGGCAATGACGGCGGCTGCGCATGGCGACCTCGATAGTCTGTGCTGCGCGGAGGCTGCGACGTCATGAGCGGCTGTAGACCGTCGCGAGCAGCGTCGTCCATGCCGTTGCTGTGATCCATAACGGCATCCGGCGCGCCCGCGGTCGCAAGGCGGCGATGGCATTCGCGAGTGTGCGGCCGTGCACGGAACGGAGGATCGCCGCGAGCTCCCACAGCACCCACAGCACCGCACCAGCGAGCGGAAATACCGCGAGCGTGGCACCTGCGTGGGCGAGCATCGCGATCACGGTGAGGCCACCGGCGGCGACGAGGACGAGCGCCAGCGTGATGCTCTGTGCGAGGCCGAGCGAGACCGCGGCCGTGCGAACGCCGGCGGCGATGTCCTCGGGCAGATCCTCGGCCGTGTTGACGAGCACGATGCCCTCTTGCATCGTGCCGTACGCGACGACGATGGCGACGAGCGCGGGACTCAGCGTGCCGCCGAGCGCACGCGCGACGATCAGCATCGGGCCGACGAAGATCACGCTCCACAGCGTCAGCACCGCGAGGAGGCCGCGGCCTTTGAACCGCAAGGGCGCCGCCGAATACGCCCACGCGATGGCGAGCCCGATCGCGACGAAGCCGACGAGCTCGATGCGACCGGTCTGGATACCGATCCACGCGGACAATCCGAGCGATGCGAGCGCGGTGAACGCGATCTGATAACGAACGTTGCGCACGCCGAGGCCGTAGATCGCCTCCGAGAGGTGCGTCTTGTAGACCGCGTCGAGATCGCGATCCGCGAGGCAGTTCACCATGTCGCCGAAGTGGAACAGCAGGAAGAACAGCGCGACCACTTCGAGAAAGCGGCCGGTGGCGAGCGCGCCGAGGCTGCCGGCGACGAGCAGTGCCGGAATTAGCAAGATCGGAATCTCCGCGATCATGAATTCGGGCCTGCGAATCCGTACGACGTCGGAGAGCGTGTCTCGCATCGCGCGTTCGGGGCCGTGCACGTTGACCCGCTGAAGATGTCGCGCGGTACCACGCTGAAAGGTGCGCCGTCCGTGGAGCAGCGCGTGATTGTCCGCGATCACGATGTCGCCTGCGGCCCAGCGATGCGCGAGCACCACGTCCTCGGTTGCGAGCGCGCCGCGTAGCTCGGAGATGACCGCGGCAGATTCGAGCGGAGACGTTCCGAGCGCGGTGACCGAGACCGGATTGAGATCGTCGACCGGCTCCGCGAAGCGCATCACGGTCTCACCGGAGTAGGGATGTTGCGCGACTACTTTCGCGGTGAACCGACCACCGTAATGAACGACGCGCGCGGTCTCGTATGCGAACGAAAGAGCGCGCCAGCGATCTCGCATGCGCTCGTCGGCAGCGGCCCACACGCGCGTCGTGTCGACGAAGATCGTCTCGCCGCCCGGTGCGGGCTCGGCCGACACGCACTGGAAGAACAGGTATCGCGGCGGCTTTTGCGTGAACGCTCCATCCCAGTGCAACGGAACGGCGTGATGCGTGTAGAGGTAGTTCTTGGTGCCCGGCGTCGGCACGAGCTCGTTCACGGCACCGAACGACCATGGTTGCAGCGGACCGAGTCGGCGAGCCGCGGCCGGCAACGCTGGTTTGTCGAGCAGGCGCACGCCTTTCACGACGACGACGCGATGTTCCGCGATAAAGGCGTGCAGCAGGTTCGCATCGATCGCGCCCCACTCCGTTCCCTCGGGCACGCGCACCTCGAGCCCGAATGGCACGAGCGGTCGAGTCTCGATCGCGACGCTCACGCGCGCACCTCCATGTAGCTCGGGCAGCCGTCCTCGATCACGAGCTGCGCCCCCGCCTGCTCGGCCGTAGTTCGACGAACCAGCCGTGCGCGTTCTCCGTCGAGCAGCGCGACGCCATGCCACGGCGTGAGCCACACATCGTCGGTCGGCAGCAACGCGATCCCGATCTTCGACGAGACTTCGGGCTGCGGATGGATCGAGAGCCGCACCGCGCGCGGAAATGCCGCGGCGACGAGCGCCCCCCAAGCCTCGCTCCGCCGAACCACCTCGTACGCGCGCTCGCGCGTGTGCTTGCGTGCCTGCGAACGGGTGAGCTTCGGCCGACTCGCGATCTCGTCCTCGAACAAGAACCGATGCACGCCTTCGAGCTGCGCGCGATGCGAAGGCGAGCGCTCGGCGCGCGCGCGCACGTCGGCGATCGCCGGCGCGTAGGTCTCGCACAGCAGGCGCCGCGCCTCTGCAGGACGGATCGAGCCGAACGCGTCCTCGAGCCCGAACATGCGGATGCGGCCGGTGTCGAGCTCGGCGAGCATCTTCTCGAGCGCGCGCCGGTACGCGGTGACATCGTCATCCGAGACGCCGACGAGATCTGCGAAGACGTGGCCGTGGGAACAGATCACGAGCTCCGCACCGGGCGCGTGCGCCTGGCCGATCTCGTCGAGCAGCGATTCGAGCGATTCGAGCGCGAGCCACTCGGCGGTATCCGGCAACTTGCCGAGGACCTTTGCCGGATTCGGCGACTTCGCGGGAAATGCCGGCAACACGAGCTGGATCGGCTTGTTCGTGGCGATGAACGCCTCGATCCGAGGAAGATGTAGCGCGAGCGCGGCTTCACTCGGCGCGAGCGCGACACCCGGAAGCACCCGCCGTCGGCGGAAGATTCGCTCGAGCACCACGCGCGCTCGTTGCGCGGGCGCGCCGGGTCGCGCTTCACCGAACAGCCGCGCGAGCAAACCGTGCACGCGCTCCATGATCGGGTTGTTCGCTACCAACGCGAGATCGCGCCCCGCGACCGCCATCGCAGCGAGGTCGAGTGCCTCGCGTGCGCTGCGCGATTTCGGATCGCCGTCTTGGATGTAGAGCAACACCAGCAACAGATGCATGCCGTAGAGCAGGCGAGCGAGGTTCGCCGCGGACTCCGCAGGTGCGTCGGTGGCTCCGACGACCGCGAGCTGAAACACGCCGGTCACCTGCGAGCGGACGACCTCGGCGGCGGGCCCGAGCACGCTCGACCTCGCTTCCGGATCGAGCGCGCGAGCCGCGAGCGCGATCAACGTGCGCCGGTGTTCTTCGAGGAGCCCGAACTTGCGCAGCATCGTCGCGTGAAACCGCTGGGCCACCGTGCCCGCCGGCATCTCCGCGGCCCATTGCTCGAGTGCATCCGCGAGGCGGCCGTAGAGCGCGAGCACGATGTGTTCCTTCGTCGCGAAGTAGCGGCAGACGAGCCCTACCGAGACACCTGCCTCGGCGGCGATCTGCTGGATCGTGGTGCCTTCGAGCCCTTGTCGCGCGAACAACGCGATGCCTGCCTCGAGCACGCGCAGCCGACTCCGTGCCGATCGTGCCTGCGTCCTTCGTGTCACCATAAAGTGAACGTATTCACTTTAGCGAATATTGTCAAATCCCGTCGAGCTTCCCGCCGCAACCTCGGCCCGGTAGGAAGTGTCATGCTCGAGGTCCGTGGAAGCGCTCGCCTTCGTACTCGTGTCAGGCGGGATCTTCACAGCCGTGCTGATCCGACGAATCTGGCCCTCGCATGCGAGTCGCACGCGCCGTGTCCTCCGCAGCGTTCGCGTCACGCCGATCGCGAACCTCGCCGAGGAGCGGCTCGCGTGCATCGTCGGCAACGTCGAGGTCGAAGCGCCGCTGCTGACCGCGCCGCTGTCGAGACGCCCGTGCGTCGCCTATGACACGTCGACGTGGTTCTCGACCGAGAACGGCGTGCTCGCGCAGGTCGTCAACGAGCGCCAGTTGGTCTCGTTCTTCGTCGTCGATGCGACCGGGCGAGCGCGCGTCGACGCACCGAGCGCCGCGCTGTGCAATCGCCCGGTCGTGCGACCGCGAGACACGGTCGAGCTCGGAATTCGATCTGCCTTCTTCGCGCGCAGCGCTTCGTTCGACGCCAGAGCGAGGATGCGCCCCGATGGCCGGTTCGAAGAGCGGGTGATCGAGCCCGGCATGACGATCCGGATCGCGGGCAGCATCAACCTCGAGCCCGGCGCCGCACTCGATGCTGTCCATAGCGAGCGCCTGTATCGCGACGCGAATCCGGTTCGCGCGACGATCACCGGCTCGTCGCAGTTTCCACTCCTCGTGGACGTCATCGAATAGGAATGCGCGTCATGCGGGCGCTCCGTCACCGGATCGATCTGTCCGATGCTCGTCGGAGAGCCGGCGTTGCGGTTGCGATGACGCCTGCGACAGCGTCTGTGCTGCGACAAAGGCTGCGACAGGTCGCCCCACCGCGATCGCCGAGCTAACTGCACGAATTAGCTCGAGGCCGATCTGGCTCGCCGGTCGCACCAGGTCTCTGCGCGCGGCGATGTCGCGCAGAAACGAAGGAACCACCATGAACCGCCTCGACACTATCGCGACCCATCAACGCAAGAGCCGCGTCCTCGATGCCGCGTTCGCAACGCTGCTCGTGATCGCCGGAGCGGTCTCGATCGGCAGCGTGAAGGCCGCGGCTCACGCCGCGAACACGACGCAGCTCGCGCATCGCTGAATCGGTCTCGCCGAGCTCACGAAACGCCGCAGCCTTTGCGGCGTTTTGCATTTTCGGTCGCGACTGCAACGACGGCATCGCCGTATCGCCCCGTCGCGCCGCTGCTTGCAGTGTTCGGTCGCCGCTGCGACAGCGTCGCTAGCTGCGACAACCGATGCGACAGCCCAGTTGCCTCCCGTGCCCCTGCAACAACCTGGAATCACTGTGAACCGCGATGGCCCGAACGTTGAACATCAGGTCTTTCATCATGACGAACCGCCCCGCAACTATCGCCACCCGCCAACGTAGCAGCCGCGTTCGTGACGCCGTGTTCGCCGCGTGCCTCGCAGTCGCCGGTATCGTTTCGCTGACGAGCGTCGGTACCGCCTGCGCCGCCGCGAGCACGCACGCCGTCCAGCGCTGAGTGATACGTTCGCCGCCGCAATGGCAGGCAAGGTTCACGTCGTCGATCATCCGCTCGTCCAACACAAGCTGACGCTGATGCGCCAGCGCGACACGAGCACGAGCAAGTTCCGCGATCTACTTCGCGAGATCAGCATGCTGCTCGGATACGAAGTCTGCCGCGATCTCCCGATGTCGCTCGTGCCGATCGAGACGCCGATCGCGCCGATGATGGCGCCGATGCTCGATGGTAAGAAGACGGTCATCATCTCGATCCTTCGCGCGGGCAACGGGATCCTCGATGGCATGCTCGAGATCCTCCCTTCGGCACGCGTCGGCCACATCGGCATTTACCGCGACCCGAAGACGCTCGCCGCGGTCGAATACTTCTACAAGGTCCCCGACAATATGGGCGACCGTGATGCGATCCTCGTCGATCCGATGCTCGCCACCGGAAACTCGGCGGTCGCCGCGGTGTCTCGCCTCAAGCTGAGCGGGCCTCGGTCGATCAAGTTCGTCTGTCTCCTCACCTGTCCGGAGGGGATCCGGGTGCTTCACGCCGCCCATCCGGATGTCGACATCTACACCGCCGCCGTCGACGAGCGCCTCAACGAGAAGAGCTACATCGTCCCTGGGTTAGGCGACGCCGGCGATCGGTTGTTCGGAACCAAGTAATTTTCGAGCCGGTTACGCGCCAGAAACAAACTTCCGGTCAAAGTCGGGAGCATGACTGCTGGCGATACCGCATGGCTCCTGATCTCGGCGGCGATGGTCATGTTGATGACCCCCGCGCTGGCGCTGTTCTACGGAGGCATGGTCCAGGGCAAGAACGTGCTCTCGACGTTCATGCACAGCTTCTTCGCGCTCGGGCTCGTCAGCGTGCAGTTCGCGCTGATCGGATACACGCTCGCCTTCGGACCGACTTGGCATGGCGTGATCGGCGGCTTGGAGTTCGCGGGGCTCGACGGCATCACCGAGACCTCGGCACACGGCGCGGTGCCTCACTACGCGTTCATCGCGTACCAGTGCATGTTCGCGGTGATCGCACCGGCGCTGATCTCGGGCGCGTACGCGGAGCGCCTCAAGTTTTCGGCATACGTGCTGTTCACGCTTGGCTGGACGACGCTCGTCTACGATCCGATCGCGCACTGGTCATGGGCCGAAGGCGGCTGGCTCCAGAGGCTCGGCGCGATCGACTTCGCCGGTGGCACGGTCGTCCATCTGTCTTCGGGCATCTCGGCGCTCGTCGTCGCGATCGTGCTCGGCCGCCGCAAAGGCTATCCGAGTAATCGCCATCCTCCTCACGATCTGACGATGACGGTGCTCGGCGCGGGCATCTTGTGGTTCGGCTGGTTCGGCTTCAACGCGGGCTCGGCCTCCGGCGCGAACGGCACGGCGGCACTCGCGCTGCTCAACACGCATCTCGCCGCGGCGGCGGGCGCGCTGACCTGGTCGATCGTTGAAGGCGCGCGGATCCGCAAGTTCACGATGCTCGGAGTCGCGTCCGGCTTGGTCGCAGGTCTTGTCGCCATCACGCCTGCCGCCGGCTACGTCTCGCCCGTCGTCGCGATCTTGATCGGCATCGCCGCCGGCGGCATCTGTTACGGCGCCGTGCTCGTGAAGTCTCGACTCGGCTATGACGATGCGCTCGATGCTTTCGGCGTGCACGGTGTCGGCGGCGCGACCGGCGCGATCCTGACCGGCGTGTTCGCGCGGGCCGCGCTGAACGGAGGCGTGGGCGGAGGTGCGGAGTTGCTCTCGCACCAGGCGATCGCGATCGGTGCCGCGGGAGCATGGGCCGCGGTCGTGACGTTCGTTCTGCTGAAGGCGATCGACCTGACGATCGGGCTACGCGTTGATGCCGAGGTCGAGCACGACGGCCTGGATGGCGCACTCCATGGCGAATCGGCTTACGGAAGCCCCGGAGGCATCGCCCACGGAAGCTGAGTGATTCTAGATAGCTGGCGGAACATCCGTCAAATCAGACTTGACCGCCTCCGTTAAGACGGATATTAATCTAGTCATGAGCAACGCGGCTCTCGCGACCGAGATCGTGAACCTCGACGATTACCGCCGTGCTCGCGGGGCCGACAAGAGAACCGCTCCTTCGCCGCGCTTTCAAACCAATCCGGCACCCACGCTCACACCAGCCGTGTGGGTATACTGGGTTCCGGTTTGGGTTTGGTGAAGAAGAAAGCGTCAGGCAAGAACGTGGCTACTCAACGGGTGGAGAAGACTGCGCGTAGTGAAGAGGCTGCGCCGGTGCCACCGGCAGCTCCGACCACGTCGGCGCCGGCGGAATCCACGGATCTCGCGCCTGTCGTCGGCGGAAATCTCCGGCGGCTTCGCACGCGTCGCGGCCTCTCGCTCGAGCGTCTCGCGCAGATCTCCGGCGTGTCGCGAGCGATGCTCGGTCAGATCGAGCTCGGTCAAAGCGCACCGACGATCAACGTGTTGTGGAAGATCGCTCGCGCCCTCGAGGTGACGTTCTCGGCGTTGATCAGCGCGCGGACGCAGTCGGGCGCGCTCGTCCTTCGCTCGACAGAATCCAAGCTGCTGACGAGCAAAGATCGCAGCTTCACGTCGCGCGCGTTATTTCCGTTCGATGAACCGCGTCGCGTCGAGTTCTACGAGCTCAAGCTCTCGGCAGGCAGCGTCGAAGATGCCGATGCCCACCCGCCCGGCACGAGCGAGAATCTCGTCGTGACCGCGGGGACGATCGAGATCGACGTCGCCGGTGACACCCATCGCCTCGAAGCGGGCGATTCGATCTTGTTCGAAGCCGATACGCCGCACGCATATCGCAACGCCGGTCGCACCGAAGCGGTGATGTACCTGGTGATGACGTACGCCGAAGAGATCGGTTAGAACGCGCCGGTGACGACGAGACCGCCGGTGCCGGGCGCGCACCAGCCCGAGATCACGGCGCCCCGGCGATCGTGCTCGCGATGCGTCGCGAACCACGCAAAGCTCGTCGCGACGAACACACCGCCGGAGACCAGCGAGATCACGCCGATCTGACCTCGCGACGTGGCTTCGTCGTCGAGCCTCACGTATTCCGGGTAGCTCGTCGTGTGCTGCTTCTGGTTCTCGGAGTTATGCGCGAGCACGATGAACACGGCGCCGGCGCCGAGGCCGGCGAAGCCAAGTCCGAGCAGTGAATCGCCGACCGGATCTTTCCACCACGCGCGTCCTTCGATCACCTGATCGACAGGTTGCGGGGCGGTGCGAATCGCGCGTGCGGGCTCGAGCTTCGGTTCCGGTTTCGGCTCCGGCGTGGGCTCCGGCGCCGCCTCGATCTTCACGTCGGGTTTCTTCTCGGGCTCTGGAGCGGGCTTCGGCTCCAGGACCGGCTCGGGCTTCTGCGCCGCCGCGATGACATCCTTGCACTCCGCGATCTGCGTCTTCACCGCGTCTTTGTTCGCGGGCGGGAGCCGGAACTTGAGGAGCTTCGCGTAGAGCTCGAGTGCCTTGCCGCAGTGATCGAGGCGGCGTTCCGCCTGCGCCCACGCGAACAGCGTCTCGGGATCGGGCTTGAGTGCGAATGATTTGCCGAGCGCCTCCGATGCCGTGACGAAGTCGCCTTTCGAGTACGCTGCGACCCCGCGATCGAAGTGCACCTTCGCTGGCCCCCCTTTGGGTCCCGCGATCGCGGGCGACGCGACGAGGACGAGCGCGATCAGCGCTTGTCTGCACGTACGGGCAAGAACGGCGAATCGGCGTTCCACGGGGTCTCCTTCGGGTCGATCTTCGATTTGGTCTGGATCTTGGGTTTGGTGCTCACGGACCTGGGCGCATCTGCAAGCTTGGGCCGCGGCTTCGCGACGGGTCTCGCGATCTTTAATCGCACGGGTTGTGGCTTCGGCGCTTCGGTTGGCGCAGTTTCGACGGGCGCCGCAACCGGTTTATCGTCGAGGGGCGTCGCAACAGCGCTTGGAGGCTCGGCTTGCTCGACCGGCGGCTTGGCCGGCGGCGCGGCGAGGATCTCCGTCAGGGCAGGGTTGTGCGGAGTCCTCCGTTCTACAGCGCGTGACTCGACGGGGGCGCTTGCTCCACCGCGCGAAGCCACCACGATCACGATCGCGAGCACGAATACGGCAGCGGCGATCGCGATCAGCGGCTTGCGCTTGGCAGGCTCGGTCGGCACACGAACCCGCTGCGTGACATCGACGTGTCCGCGTACATGATGCTGCACGACGGCGTCGGGCGTGGGCTGCGTGCTGACGAGCGTGCCTGGCATCTGCGCGCCGATCGCGATCGGCACGACGTCCGTGATCCCCGGAATCCCACCCGCGCTGACGAGAGTCCCTGTCTGGTTTTGGATCTCGTCGGCAGACGTCGATGCACGCGGATGCGGGCGCGGTGTCTGCCGGCGTGCCGCGGCTGCGGGAGCCGGTGGAGCCGCGGCTCGAGCTGGCGTCGCGCGCGGCATCTGCGACGGCGGCGTCGGAGGCGCTTGCGCCGCGGCCGGCGGAGTTCCGACCGGCGCGCGCCCGCGCAGTGCAGGAATCCTCCCCGGCGGAGACGCCATCCGCTGGAGCTCGTTCGTGATCGGCGGCGGAGCAACCGCGGTATCACTGATCTCCTCGTCGTCGAGCGCAGCCGCCTCATCCGCGGTCTTACCGCTCTCCGCGAGCGTGCGCAGCACGTGCTGCTCGACGAAGAACGCGCCTTGGGTCTTCGCTTCGTCCCATTCTTCGAGCCGCGCCGGGAATAGTGTCGACATCACGCGCGCGAGCACGAGCGGCGACACCCGCAATCGATTCTCGTGCGCGAAGTCTTCGATGTGCTGCTGCAACATCACGGCGGTCGAGTAGCGCTCGTCGGGATCGCGCGCGAGTGCGCGCATCACGATCTTCTCGAGAGCGGGCGGATAGTCCGGAACGATCGTGCTCGGCGGTGGGACTTCATCATTGACGATCTGATTGAGCGTCGCGTACTCGTTCTCTCCGGAGAACGGCAACTGGCCCGTCGTCAGCTCGTAGAGGATCGTCCCGATCGAAAAGATGTCGCTGCGCCGATCGACCGTCGACTTCGCGCGGCATTGCTCCGGCGACATGTACGCGATCTTTCCTTTAAGCCCGCCGTGCGTCTTCGTCGATCGCGAGGTGGCGCGTGCGATTCCGAAATCCACGACCTTGACGGCACCGTCGTAGCTGACGAGGACATTCGACGGTGACACGTCGCGATGAACGACCTGCAATGGCTTGCCGTCGGGTCCGAGCTTTTCGTGAGCGTAGTGCAGCCCCGCGCACAGCCCGGCGATCAGAGTCAGCGCGACGTCAAACGACAGCGGCACGCCCTGCTCGTGCGAGCTCGCCGAGATCCGCTCGAGGTCTTCGCCGTGGACGTACTCCATCGCGAAGAAGTAATCGCCGTCCTCGACACCGATGTCGTAGACCTGCGCGATGTTCGGGTGATGCAGCGTCGCCGCGAGGCGCGCTTCGTTGAGGAACATCTCCACGAAGTTCGCGTTGGTGACGTTCTGCGGCAGGATCCGCTTCACGACCACGAGCTTCTCGAAGCCTTCGATCCCGAGCGTTCGAGCGAGGTAGAGCTCGGCCATACCGCCAACCGCGATCTGGCGGATCAAGTCGTACTTGCCGAGCTTGTCGCCCGGCGCCAAGTGACGCGTTCTTTGCGGCGCGGGTCTCACACGTGGTCTTCGTCGGGGAACGCCGGTCCCTGCGTCCCAATACGATAGACGAAAACCTCGTCACGTGCAGTACAATCGCGGGGATGGTCAAGCCCGCCGGCTTCGCGGGGATGTCCGCGAAGCACGGGTTCGCATTCGCGAAGACCGGACCACTGCCGACGGCCGGTTCCGACGGGTTCTCGATCGGCGCGGACAATCCACCCGGGGCGGGTTCGCCCTTGATCGGATGGATCGATCAACTTCGCGTGTTTGGCATCGCCCGCAGCGACGCCGAACTCTGCGCCGACGCCGGCGCCTGTGCGACCGACTAGCTGTTGTTGCTCATCATCATCGGCATGCCGCCGCACATCATCATGCACGGCATTCCGTTCTGCATCATCGACATCATCATCGTCATGCGCTCCTTCATCATCTCCATCTGAGAAGGATCCATCGGCATCATCTTGCAGACCATTCCGTCCTTGGTCATCTCGCAAGACATCTTGCACATCATCGGCTGCATCATGCCCATGCCCATCATCGGCATCATCATGGGCATCCCCATGCCCATCATCGGGTTCATGCCCATCATCGGGTTCATCATGCCCATCATCGGGTTCATGCCCATCATTGGATTCATCCCCATCATCGGCATGTGCATCGGCATCGTTCCCGTTTGGTTGGTCATCGGCATCGCGTTCATCATGGTGCAAGCATCCTAGGTGGCCGTTCTGTTCACGCAACTCTCCAGCCGTCTGCGCAGGTCGTTTCCTCCGCCCAGACGGACGTGTATCTCGCCAGCCGGATAATCCGTCCGCCTAGACGGACACCTGGTGCGGCGCAGCGGATAACAACGTGTGCCGTTCTCGGTCACGCGCCGGCGCTCCCGATCTAGACGGTGTCTATACTGCGCAACATGTCCGGACCGAAGGGTGCTCGTGGTCGCAGATTCGAGGGGGCTCTCGACCCGATCGCCGCCGAGGTCAATGCTTCGGTCGGCTTCGATCATCGATTGTTGCCACATGACGTCGCCGGCTCGATCGCGCACGCGCAGATGCTCGCGGCGCAAGGCCTGATCACGAACGCCGACGCGACCGCGATCGTCGATGGGCTCCGCCGCGTCGAGCACCAGCTCGCGAGTGGCGAGCTCGCGTGGGACGAAGCTCTCGAGGATGTTCACATGAACGTCGAGGCGCGCCTCGTCGAAGCGATCGGCGATGCCGGCCGGCGGCTACACACGGGACGGAGCCGCAACGACCAGGTCGCGACGGATTTGCGCCTGTACGCGCTCGCGGCGGCCGAGAAGCTGATCGACGCCATCGACGGTCTACGCCAAGCCCTGCTCGTTCAAGCGCGCGCGCACATCGACACGTTGATGCCGGGCTACACGCACCTGCAACGAGCGCAGCCGGTCAGGCTCGCGCATCACCTCCTCGCGTACGATGCGATGCTGTCGCGCGATCGCAGCCGGATCGCGGATGCAGCGTGGCGCGCCGATGAATCGCCGCTCGGATCCGGCGCACTCGCGGGCACGACGTTGCCGATCGATCGCGACCGCACGGCGCAGTCGCTCGGGTTCTCCGACGTCACGCGCAACTCGCTCGATGCCGTCGGAGATCGCGACTTCGCGATCGAGCTCGTCGGTGCGTGTGCGCTCGTCCAGGTTCATCTGTCGCGCCTCGGCGAAGAGCTGGTGCTGTGGTCGACGCAGGAGTTTGGCTTCGTCAAGATCGGCGAGGCGTACTGCTCGGGCTCGTCGCTGATGCCTCAGAAGATGAATCCCGATCTCGCAGAGCTCGTGCGCGCGAAGACCGGGCGCGTCGCCGGCGATTGGATCGCACTCATCACGATCGTCAAAGGCCTGCCGCTCGCCTACAACAAGGATCTGCAGGAGACGCAGGAGCCGCTGTACGACGCGGTCGAGACCGTTACCGCGTGTCTCGCGATCGCGCGCGGCATGATCGCGAGCCTCGTGTTCGACACCAAGCGCATGCGAGCGGCGATTGACGCCGGTCACCTCGTGGCGACCGAGCTCGCGGATTATCTCGTGACCAAAGACGTGACCTTTCGCGAGGCTCACGACATCGCCGGCCACCTCGTGCGGATCGCGACCGAACGCGGCGTCGAGCTCGCGGCGCTCGATCTGAAGACCCTGCGGGAAGCGCATCCCGCGTTCGAAGCGGACGTCGCCGGATGGCTCGACCCGGTGCGTGCGGTCGACCGGCGCGATCTCGTCGGCGGACCGGCCCGGCAACGAGTGTTGGCGGAGATCGAGCGCATCGAGCAGGAGCTGAGGTAGAACGTTCCGCATGGGTCCGTTCGAGTACCGAGATCACGAGCTGCACTGCGAGGGCGTCGCCCTTGCGAAGATCGCCGAGGAAGTCGGCACGCCGGTCTACGTCTACAGCCGAGGCGAGATCGAGCGCGCGTATCGAGCGTTCGATGCTGCGCTCGAAGGCATTCCGCACGAGATCTGTTACGCCGTGAAGGCGAACTCGACGCTCGGCGTGCTCGGCGTGCTCGTCCAGCTCGGCGCGGGCGCCGACATCGTGTCGATCGGCGAGATGTATCGCTGGCTCCGCGCGGGCGGCGATCCTGCGCACGTCGTGTTCTCCGGTGTCGGCAAGACCGAGACCGAGATGAAGACGGCGCTCGGCGCCGGCATCGGCGCATTCAACGTCGAATCCGGTGAGGAGCTCACGGTGCTCGATCGCGTCGCGCAGAGCGCCGGCAAGCGAGCGCGCGTCTCGATCCGCGTCAACCCCGACGTCGACGCCGAGACGCATCCGTATATCTCGACCGGTCTCAAGACCAACAAGTTCGGCGTCACGATGGGCGAGGCGCGCGAGCTGTTCCGCAGCGCGGCGAAGATGCGCGGCATCGAAGTCGTCGGCGTCGATTGCCACATCGGCTCGCAGCTGACGAAGACTTCGCCGTTCACCGATGCGATCGCGCGGCTGGTCGAGCTCGTGCAGCAGCTCGCCAAGGACGGCGTCAAGCTCCGTCACGTCGACATCGGCGGTGGCCTCGGCATCGACTACGGCAAAGGTGAGACGATCCCGACGCCGGCGGAATACGGCATGGCGGTGCGAACCGCCCTGAAACCGCTCACGTCCCTCGGGATCACGTTGTTCACGGAGCCGGGGCGCGTGCTCGTCGGTCAAGCCGGCGCGCTCGTCACGCGCGTGTTGTATCGGAAACACAACGAGGCCAAGCACTTCACGATCGTCGATGCAGCGATGAATGATCTCATGCGCCCGGCGCTGTATGGCTCGTTCCATCCGATCGATCCGGTCGAAAATCCGGACCGCCCGAAGATCACGACCGACGTCGTGGGTCCGATCTGCGAGACCGGCGACTTCTTCGCGCGCGACCGTTCGCTGCCGGCGCTCGAGCCGGGCGAGCTCGTGTCGATCGGCGCCTGCGGTGCCTACGGCTCGGCGATGGCCTCGAACTACAACACGCGGCCGCGCGCGCCGGAGGTGCTCGTCTCCGGCAGCAGCTTCACCGTGATCCGCACACGCGAGACCTACGAACAGCTCGTCGCGAACGAACGCCTCGGCTGATTGTCGACCCGGACGGTCCGCGCGCTGTTATTCTCACATCCGTGAGGGTTGGAATCGCGCTCGCTGCTGCTGCGCTCGCGGCATGCGGTGACAACACAGCCGGAGACGATCGCCTCGGCGGTGACACGTCGGTCGAAGATCGAACCGTCGAAGCGTTCACGCATCCCGCCGCGAACCTCGACGAGGACGGGCTGTCTCTGTTTCGCGCCGGCCGCGGTCCATTCAACTTTCAATGGGTGCCGCCGCAGCTCGGTCCACTGTTCAACAACAACTCGTGCGCGGGCTGTCACGGCAATAACGGCCGCGGTCAGTCTTTGCTCGCTCACGACAACCTCGTCGGATCGCAATCGCTGGTGCGTGTCAGCCTCGCGACCGGCATGCCGAACGCACCGGGAGGTCCGGTTCCCGTGCCTGGGTTCGGGCTTCAACTGCAGGACCACAACACGAGCGGGCTGCCCGAGATCGTCGCGACGCTGACGTGGACCGACCAAGCGATGCAATACGCCGACGGCGAGGTCGTGATGATGCGAACGCCGACCATCGACATTCGCACGCCGATGGGTGACTACCTGCCTTCGGGCACGCTGACCTCGTATCGCCAGGCACCGCCGCTGATCGGACTCGGCCTGCTCGATGCGATCGATGAAGGCACGCTCTCCGCCCTCGAAGATCCGGATGACGCGGATGGCGACGGAATCTCGGGCAGGCTCAATCACGTCTGGGATTCCGAAGCGGGCACGACCGTGATCGGCCGGTTCGGGTGGAAAGCGAACGCGCCATCATTGCGGGCGCAGGTCGCCGGCGCGTTCGTCAACGATATGGGCCTGACTAACAAGGTGTTCCCGGAGTCCGATGGCACGCGCGACGTCGAGGATCACCAGCTCGACGAAACGATCGCGTTGACGTCGACGATCGCCGTTCCGCTCGCCGCGCCGCGCGATGCCGCTGCGTGGCACGGCCGCACCCTGTTCGAGGATTTTGGCTGTGGAGGCTGCCACACTTCAACGCTCGTCACGGGCGCGTCGACGACCGCCGCGCTCGCGCACCAGACGATTCATCCGTACACGGATCTGCTGCTCCACGACATGGGCGACTTGCTGACCGATTCGAGGCCGGACTTCGCGGCGCAAGGGCGAGAGTGGCGAACGCCACCACTGTGGGGGCTCGGCCTCGCACAGCTCGTTCAGAGCACGGTCACGTTCATGCACGACGGTCGCGCGCGCACGCTGGCCGAGGCGATCCTGTGGCACGGCGGTGAAGCGATGGCCACGCGGGAGGCATTCCGCACGGCGTCGAAATCGAATCGCGACGCACTGATCGCATTTTTGATGACGCTTTGACCGCGTGATCAAAACGCGCCGGTGATCCCGATCGTCGTCGTCGTCGAGCCCCCGGTCGTGACTTTGCCGACGCTCGGCGTGATCGCGAGCGGTGGCAAGTCCATGTTGCGCGTCAACACGCCGGCGGCGATGAGGCCCGTCGCCATGCCGCCGAGCGCGAAGTTCGCGGTTCGCTCCGCTTGGCCTTGCGTGCCGGTCGTCGCGGCTTGCGAGAACAGATTTTCGGCGGCGACGCCGACGAACAAACCGAGGATGCCGCCGACATCGATCAATGCAGCATGCCCGCGACTCACGGTGAAGTAACGCGTCACGAGCGCGCCGCCGATCGTTCCCATGCCGAGTCCCGAGAGCACGAGCGCACCGCCGACTCTCTCCCCTGGAGAGAACGCGCTGTAGAACAATGCACCCGCGGCCGTACCCCAGAGTGCGCCGGTGTTGATCATCGCGGCGTCGCCCGGCGACACGTGTAGTCGATCTCCGAAGTAATAACCGACACCGGCGCCGAGCAGCAGGCCACCGCCGACGAGCGGTGCGCGAACGTTGCCGTTCGGCGTACTGATCAAGCCGAGGCTGATGCCCGTGCCGCCGCCGATCAACGACCCCGTGATCGTGAGCGAGCTCGTGCCGAGCGCGAGATCGTGCGCGGTGCCCCAGTACGCGCCGAGGTAGCCGGCCGCGACGCCGGCGAGCAGACCGCCCGTGATGACCTGCGGGTTGTCCTGACCGCCTGCGAGCAACGCGCCCGCAACTCCGCCGGCGGCGGTCGCGTAACCGAGGAGCTGGCGCCTTCCGACCTCGCGTTCGGGGCGCAGGGCGATCGATACGATGCCGTTGTCGCGATCGGTGAGGACCTCGATGTCCTGCTTCGTCGTGACGTAGCCGGGCGCCTCCGCTTCGAACGTGTAGTGCTGCCCGGGCAGCGTGCCGTCGAAGTCGCTGCTGCCGACCGATTGGCCGTTCATGAAGAGCCGCGCATCGGACGGCGTGACGCGCACGCGAATGTGACCGAGCAGCGGCTCGAGCCGCTCGAAGTACGTATACGGCTTGCCGATGTCCGCGCGGATCTCGCGGGTTCGCTGTTTGAAGCCGGCGAGCTCGATCGTCATCTTGTACGGGCCGCCGAGGACCGAGATCTCTTGCCCGGAGCGTGCACGTCCCTGCACGCCGTTCTCGTTCTCGAGCACGATCTCCGCGTTCGGTGGAACCGTGTCGACGATGATCTTCGCCCGCAGGTTCGCCAGCACGACCATGCGCGCGAGGACGTTCTTCTTGTCGTCTTGCGGATCGGCGGCGCACTGCGACGTGCGCTGCGCGTCTTTCGGGACCTCCATCACGAACCGTTCGAAGTATGCGATCGCTTTGCCGTACTCGAGCTCGCGCTCGTAGGCCTGACCGATGTCCTTCAAGATCGAATAGAACGGGATCAGGCAGTAGCTGGCGACGAGCTCGTTGACCGCGCCCGGATAATCGCCTTGGACGTAGAGCACCTCGCCGCGCGAGAAGTGCTCGGCACCGATCTGCCGAATTCGCTCCGGCGGCAACGGCGGCAGCGGCGGACAGTCATCGATCTCGAGGAGCTGGAGCTCCTTGCCGATATAGCCACCGTGCTGGCGCGGATCGGGATCGGCACTCGCGTGTGCAGCGAGCACCGTCACAAGTAGCAGGATCGCTCCGGCTTTCACTTCTTGGGAACGTTACCGCTCCCGAGGAACGGATTGGTGCCCAGCTCGCCATTCGTGTGACTCGCCGGTTGGGTGCTCGATCCCGAGCCGCCGGCCGGCTTCATCTTGGTCATCTTCGGCGGCCCCTGCTTGGGCTTCTTGAGGACCAGGTGCACGGTCTTCGAGCCGGAGGTGCGCTCCATCGGGTTGACCGACGTCGAGGCCTCGTCGTAGCCGGCCAGCTGCGCGGTGATCACGATCTCCTTGTCCTTGAGCAAGAACAGCACATCGACGGGTGCCTTGCCGACGCTCTCCGACTCGCGAAAGATCTCGGCGTTCGGAGGATCGGACGTGATCGTCAGCGTCACGGTCTTCACGGGCTCGACGGCCGCGGCATCCGGTGTGATCGGCGCGACGACGCCTGCATCGCTCGCGACGGGCGTGGTCACGATCTTCTTGGCATTCCCGCCGCTGTTCATCGCGACGACCGAGATCACGATCGCGGTGATCAGCATCGAGATCCCGGCGAGCCAGTACGCGATCTTGACACCCTTCACCTTGCGTTGCGCGAGCCGCCGCGGTCCGGTGATCTTCGCGCGCTCCGTCGAGTGCGTCGGATCGTCGAGCACGGCAGTGATGTCGGCGAGCATCTCGTTCGCGTCGGCGTATCGTTCGGAGCGCTCCTTCGCCATCGCGCGCAGCACGATCGCTTCGAATTCTTCGGTCAGATCCGGGCGCAGCTCGCGGAGCGCTGGAGGCTCCTCGTTGAGCACTTGCGAGATCACGCTCAGATAGTTATTTCCCGCGAACGGAACCCGCGCCGTCGCCGACTCGAACATGATCACGCCGAGTGCCCAGATGTCGACGCGATGATCGAGGTCCTCGTCGCCGCGCGCCTGCTCGGGGGACATGTACAGCGGCGTGCCGAGGACCATGCCGGTCTGGGTCAGGCGCGGCTGCACTTCTTCCTCGGAGCTCGCACGCACCGACTTCGAGATCCCGAAGTCGACGACCTTGACGAAGTCCTGGTCCTTGCGCCGCAGCAGGAACAAGTTCTCCGGCTTGATGTCGCGGTGGACGACGCCCATCGCATGCGCCGCCGCGAGCGCAGAGGCCGCCTGCGAGGCGATCCGGAGGATCCGTTGCTCCGGCAGCTTCGACTCGCGCGCGAGACACTCGGCGAGCGATTCGCCTTCGAGGTACTCCATGACGACGAACGTGCGGCCGTCGTCGGTGGTGCCGAAGTCGGTGATCTCGATGATGTGCTCGTTGCGGACCGACGACGCGAGCTGCGCTTCCTTCTTGAGGCGCGCGACGATCGCTTCTCGCTGCGCATACTTCTCGAGCAAGACCTTGATCGCGACTCGCTTGCCGATCAGCGTGTGCGTCGCTTCGTAGACGGCACCCATGCCGCCCTGGCCGATCTTGCGCGTCACGAGATAGCGGCCCGAGAGCGTCATCCCGACGATCTCGGTCAGCGTCGCGCGATCGAGCGGGACCATCTGATCGGTGTTCGACCGACCGAGGTCGGTCAGAGATGCTCCGGCCCTGGCCACCGTCGCGACCGCGGTATCCGAAGCGCCGTGCGAGTCATCGCCATCGAGCGATCGGACAACAAGACGTTGCGGGGTGTCGGCTGCGGGCCGCCCCGGAGAGGACCCGCTGGGTGGCTTCCCATCCGAACCCGATGACATACCCGTCGTCTCCGATGGTAGGAGCCTGGGTCGGCCAAGTCAAACCGCTCATGCTCGACGCGCGCGAGGTACCACCTGCAACCTGTCAGTCTTCCCAGGGTTTCTAGCCTATTGCCAACATGCGCATGATAGAATATATACATGCTGTGACGCTCGCTCCTCGCGCCAACCTGTTTCGTCTCCTCGGGGACGAGGACCGGCTGCGCCTGCTCGCGCTGTGTGCCGAGGAAGAGCTGACGGTCGGCGAGCTCGCATCGTTACTCGGTGAGAGCCAACCCCAGGTCACGAAGAAATCGCAACCGCTGCGCGAGGTCGGCCTGCTGTCGGCCCGCCGCGATGGAACGCGCACGCTGCTCAAGTCGTTCGTCGCCGCCGATCCGGTGATCGATGCGGCACTCGAGGAAGGCCGCGCGTTGTGCAGCAAGGACGGCAGCCTCGCGCGGATCGCGAGCATCGTCGCGCAACGCGAAGAGCTGTCGCGCCGGTTCTTCGATGAAGCGATGCCGACCGGCGAACCCGCGCCGATACAAGATAACGAGCTGCTCGGCTGGCTGCCGCTCCTCGCGCCACTGTTGCCGCGCCGCGTGCTCGCGATCGACGTCGGCACAGGTGAAGGCACGCTGCTGCCGCTGCTCTCGCCGCTGTACGATCGCGTGGTCGCCGTCGACCGGAGCCCCGCGCGACTCGCACGGTGTGGTGCCCGGATCGCCGCGATGGGCCTGTCCAACGTTCGCCTGCGCGAAGGCGACGTCGAAGACCCGGGGCTCGCCGAAGACATCGCACAGCGAGGAGGCGCTGATCTCGTCGTCATGGCACGCGTGCTCCATCACGCAGCGCGCCCGCAAGATGGCATCACCGCGGCGACGCGCCTGTTGCGTGATGGCGGCCATCTTGTCGTCGTCGATTATCTTCCGCACGATGATGAAGCCATGCGCGAGCAGGGCGACGTGTGGCTCGGGTTCGAGCCGCAGAAGCTGCGCGGCTGGCTCGAAGAAGCCGGTCTCGAGATCATCGCGATTCACCCACTCGTTTCGCCGCAGCGGCCTGCGTTGCAGCTCGCCGTCGGCAAGAAGCTTTTGCGTCACTAGGACACGACAACTCAACTGGAGAGCATCATGGAGACTCGCAACGAATTCCCCGCGTTCAAGATCAGAGACCTCAGCCTGGCCGAGCTCGGCCGCAAGAAGATCCGCATGGCCGAGAAGGAGATGCCCGGCCTGATGTCGCTCCGCGAGGAGTTCAAGGGCAAGCAACCGCTCAAGGGCGCGCGCGTCGCCGGCTGCCTCCACATGACGATCGAGACGGCCGTCCTCATGGAGACGCTCGTGTCGCTCGGCGCCGAGGTCACCTGGACCTCGTGCAACATCTACTCGACCCAGGACGAAGCCGCCGCCGCGATGGCGCAGGCCGGCATCCCGGTGTTCGCGTGGAAGGGTGAGAACCTCGAAGAGTACTGGCAGAACATCGAGCTCCAGCTCAACGCGTTCAAGGGCGGCAAAGGTCCGAACCTGATCCTCGACGACGGCGGCGATCTCACGCTGCTCGTGCACAAGGGCGTCGAGTCCGAGAAGAAGGGTTCGGCTCCGAATCCGACGACGGCGACGAACGAAGAGATGCGCGTCATCTACACCGTGCTCACCGAGAGCCTCACGAAGAACAAGACCCGGTTCACCCAGCTCGCGTCCGAGATCAAGGGCGTCTCCGAGGAGACCACGACCGGCGTGCACCGCCTCTACGAGATGGCGAAGGCGAACGCGCTGCTGTTCCCGTGCATCAACGTCAACGACTCGGTCACCAAGTCGAAGTTCGATAACCTCTACGGCTGCCGCGAGTCGCTGTTCGACGGCATCAAGCGCGCGACCGACGTGATGGTCGCGGGCAAGGTCGTCGTCATCGCGGGTTACGGCGATGTCGGCAAGGGTTGTGCGCATGCCGCGCGCGGCCTCGGCGCTCGCGTGCTGATCACCGAGATCGATCCGATCTGCGCCTTGCAGGCGGCGATGGAGGGCTACGAAGTCACGACGATGGAAGAGGCGGTCCCGCAGGGCGACATCTTCGTCACCGCGACCGGCTGCATGGACGTGATCCGCAGCGAGCACTTCCTCGCGATGAAGGACGAGTCGATCCTCGCGAACATCGGCCACTTCGACAGCGAGATTCAGGTCGCGTGGCTCGAGAACAACAAAGAGATCAAAGAGGAGAACATCAAGCCGCAGGTCGATCAGTTCATCTTCCCGAACGGCAAGCGGATCACGCTGCTCGCCCGCGGTCGCCTCGTCAACCTCGGCTGCGCGACGGGTCACCCTTCGTTCGTGATGTCGAACTCGTTCACGAACCAAACGATCGCGCAGATCGCTCTGTGGGCGAACGCGACCAAGGGCAAGGACGAGATGACCGGCATGAAGTTCGAGACCGGGCACGTCTACGTGCTGCCGAAGAAGCTCGACGAGAAGGTCGCTCGGCTGCACCTGGCAAAGGTCGGCGTAAAGCTGACCACGCTATCGAAGGCGCAGTCCGAGTACCTCGGCGTGCCGGTCGACGGGCCGTTCAAGCCCGATCATTACCGCTATTGATCCGTACCTGATGGGTGCACGGGCGGGCGAGACGCGTCACGATCCTCGGATGCGCGTCGGCTTCGCTCGCCCGCACTCGCGGGCTTCGCTCCTTCTCGCGATGCTCGCGCTCGCCGGTTGCACGCATGTCGCCGTGTATGCGCAGCCGCCGGCGATCGCGCGGCATCGTGCCGAGCTCGCCGCGGGTGGCTATGCACGAATCGACGTCGAGCAAGGCGGCACGGTGACGGTGGCCGCCGATGATCTCGTCAACATCACGATCCCCGGCAACGAGCGGTCTCACCTGTGGGGCCTCGTCAAGACGGGCACGCCCGACGAAGTCATGCAGGTCACGCTCGGCTCGTTCGTCTCGGGATGCGATGGAGACGGCGTCGGCGAGGCCTGCCTCGCGGCGAGAGCCAGTGGCCCGATCCGCGTCGGCATGCGCCGCGAGATCGATCCTGCGAAGCTCGGCATCGGACTGTTCGGCCTGCTAGCGACGGTCGTCGGCTCCGTGTGCCTCGCGACCTGCAGCAACCGCACCGGGTGGTCCGCGGTCGGCACGGCGATCGGCGCCGGGGTGATGATCTATCCGCTGACGACCGTGTACTGAGCGGGAGTCGTTGATCCGATCCGTGAGCGAGAATATCGTCGGTACGTGGTCATCTGGACAGTCTGGCAGCTCGTCTACGCGCTCGTCGGTGCGTTCGGCACCGCGGCCGTGCATCAGCACACCGGACGCGATCCGAAGATGGGAGGCTTCATCGGCCTCGTCGTCGGTTTCATGTTCGGACCGTTCGCGCTGGTCTCGCTGTGGCTGTGGCTCTACTACCGGCGCACGAACGTCCACGTGATCACGAAGTACCGCCGTTGGTACGAGTGGTGGCGGCCGTAGCTAGAAGCAGCTTACGAGCGCCGAGCACTTCTGCATCGAATTGCAGTTATTGCTGGCGCACTCGCGATTAACCGAGCACGTGGCGCCATCTGCCTGCGGAGCGGTGCACTTCATCGTCGTCGCATTGCAGAAGGTGTTGTCGATGCAGCTCGGCGGGCACGCTTCGCCGAGCCGTGGCCTGAGCGCGCAGTGGCCGCTTGGATCGCACACGTCGAAATTCGTGCAGTCGTTATCCACGACGCAAGCCGCGCCGGTGAGCCCGACCGCGACGCACGTACGTGAGGTCGCGTTGCACGTGTCACCGATCTCGAGGCAGTCGCTCGTGAACGCGCAGGCTGCACCGGGGGCAGCAAGTGCCGTGCACACGGCGTTGATGCAGTCGGAGCCGACGACGCACTGCGAGCTCAGCGAGCACGCCGCACCCGCGGCCTTGAATGCCGAACATGTCAGCGTCACGTTATCGCAATACGAGTCGATGCAGCTCGTTCTCGTGCCCCCGACCGTGCAGGTCTCGCCAAGGTGCGGTCTCACCGGGGCCGCACCGCCTCGACACGTGCCACGGCAACAGGTATCGGGTGTCGCGCACGACGGCCGACTGCAGAGGAGCGAGATGCACTCCTCGTTGATCGCGCAATCACCGCCGTCCCCGACGGTCCCTTCGAGGATCCCGTCGCAGGCGGCCGAGGGCGAACGAGGCAACAAGAAGTCGGTACGATCGCACGTAGAACCGAGCGTAGCGTTCATGCAGGCGCGTGCCCTGTCGCCGTGAAAGATGATCTTGCCCTGGTTCACCGCGTCGCGTGTGTTTTGGTCGAGCGTGAAGCCCAAGTAGAGATCGTGGCAGAGCGCGGCGTTATCGACGAGCCCGCACTCGACCAGCTTGCTGCAGTACGCGTCGACGAACGCCACCGGGTAGCCCTCGATCGTCAGCGGACCATCGCTGCCACAACCGTACAGACACAACGTCACTAACGCGATCTTACGCATAACACCCCGCGCCGATCTCATCATCACGGCGGGAGCAGGACAAGTTGCTTACTCGAGGTCTCACCGACGACAAACGTCAGTCGCGGTCGCCTCGGCGGTTACGTTTGATCTCGGAGTGATGGCGTTTGTCTGCAACTCGCCGACGCTTCGCGCCTCGACTTACTTTCGTCGGCTTGCGTAGCTTCGGCCGATCGAGCGCGGCGCGCACGATCAGTGCGAGCTTGCTCGCCGCGTCATCGCGATTGGCGATCTGATCGCGCGACGCCTGCGAGGTGACGATCAGCGTGCCATCGATCGTCAGGCGGCTCGCGAGCCGCTCGAGGAGCCAGATCCGATCGGTCTCCGAGAGCACCGAGGACGTGCGCGGATTCCAGCGCAGATCGACCTTGCTCGAGACCTTGTTGACGTTCTGTCCACCGGGTCCGCCGGAACGACTGAACGAGATCGCGAGCTCACCGGCCGGAATGGTCAGCCGAGGCGAAACGATGATGTCGTGCACGGAGCCCCTTGGGAATCCCTGGAGAGGGACAAGGGCCTAGCCCGTGCTGGACTTCTTCGAGCGTTTCTTCGCCGGCGTCTTCGTCGCCTCTTCGTACACGCGCAGCTCCGTCTCGGCGGTCGTCTGGACGGCTTCCAGATAGAGCGACGTCAGGCCGAGGTGATCACCGCGCAGCGCCTCGTAGTAACGCTGGCGATCGATCGAGTGAATGATCGCGATCGGATAGCCGCCCTCTTGGAGGAGCTGGTTCGATGCGATGCGGATCGTCCGGCCGCTCTCTTTGGCCCACGGGAAGATCGCCATGAAGCGCGAGTGCAGGGTCGCGACCTTCTCGATCACGTGGAGGTGCTTCGTCGTCGGATCATCGATCCACTCGCCGAGCTTGCGCATCGCTGGAAGGATTTTCTCCGGCGGCGCGATGTCGTGATAGTAGAGCCGGTGCAGCGGATTCTCTTTGCGGAACGGTAGGCCCTTGGCCTTCTCGTCCGGCGCGAGGATCGAATACAGCTCGCGAATCGTGTCGAGCTTGAACGGCTTCTTCTTGTTCGCCGCCTGCTCCGCCGCGAAGTTGCACGCGTCATCGAAGCGACGAATCTCTTCGTACGAAGGGATCAGCGACGGGTCGCTGATGATGCTCGGATCGACCGCCGCTTTGATCTCGCTGTAGCTGAGCACTTCGCCTTCGAGCGCGGCGTCGTGGTGGATCAGCGAGATGCGAAGGCGGTTGTTGAACTCGGTGCGCGCGACCTGGTTTGCCGTACCAAGTGCCTGGCGCCAGGTACCCACGGTTCGCTCGACCTCGCTAAAGCGAGCGTCGATGTCTTCGGTTTCTTTGTACCTGAGCACCTTTATCCAATACCTGGCCGCTGGAAAACCGGCTGGAGTCTACGGCACGCCATCCGGATCGTCAAGTTAGCGCGGCCACACTTCCATACATCTAACTGCATACCAGTTGCGGGTCAAACGCAAGATTTCTGCAAGCTTGCGGGGTCTGCGTGGTAGGAACGCCGCGCGTGTCGGGGTTCGAACATGCATCGGTACTGGTCGATGAGGTGCTCGAGCATCTATCACCTCGAAATGACGGTACTTACGTCGACTGCACGCTTGGCGGAGGCGGTCACAGCGCGGCGATCTTGAAGGCGTCACAGGCGCAGATCATCGGGATCGATCGCGACCCGACCGCGCTGCAAGCGGCCGAAACCAGGCTCGCTGAATTCGCGCCGCGAGCCCGGATGGTCCACGGCGAGTTCGGCGATGTCGCGTCTGTCCTGGCCGACCTCGGCATCGATCAAGTCGATGGCTTCGTCGCGGACCTCGGGGTGTCGTCGCCCCAGCTCGACCATGCGGACCGCGGGTTCTCGTTCAGTAAAGAGGGACCGCTCGACATGCGGATGGATCCGAGCCGCGGACAGACCGCGCTCGAGCTGATGCATACGGTCGACGTCGATGCGCTCGCCGATCTGATCTTCGAATTCGGCGAAGAACGCCACTCGCGCAAGATCGCTCGGCTGATCAAGGAGGCGATCCGTCAGGATCAGCTACGGACGACGTCCGAGCTCGCGGCCGTGGTCGCGAAGGGAATCCCGCCGGCCGAGCAACGCAAGTCGAAGATTCATCCGGCGACGCGGACGTTCCAGGCCCTGCGGATCGCCGTCAACCGCGAGCTCGATCAGCTCGACAGCTTCCTCGCCGGTTTTCCGTCGCTGCTGAAGCCGGGCGGCCGCTGTGTCGTCATCAGCTTCCACTCGCTCGAGGATCGGCTGGTCAAGAATCGGTTTCGCGATCTGTCCTGGACCTCGTCGCTGCCGCCACACCTGGCCCAGCAAGCCGGTGAGCGTGTGCTCGCTGTCTGCGAGCCGGTGACCCGCAAGGCGGTGTTCGCGTCGGATGCGGAGACCGCCCGCAATCCCCGCGCGCGCTCGGCGCGACTCCGCGCCTGCGAGCGAACCGGCGCTCCGAACCTGCCGAGTCATCGGTAGAGACGCCAAGCTCCTAGGCGCAGGCAAGACAAATCGAACCCTAATGCGCCAGGGTGAAGACAGATCTCGGATCACCGCCAAGGCCCCAAGGCCCCAAGGTCAGAAGAGATCTTTTTCTGTGCTCGATCGGCACACTGGCAGCGAGACGAGATTTCTTCGCTAACACGGCCGACCTCGCACAGTCGCGAAGAGTGCCCTCGGCTCTGAAGATATCTCCGCGCGCAGCGCGAACAAGTTCTTGTTTCTGATCTTGGCGCCTTGGTGCCTTGCCGGTGATCCGAGATCTGTTTCGATCTTTGCGCGCTGCTCGCGGCCCTGGCCGGCGACGTGGAACCGGAGATGCCGCGCATGTCCAGAAATTCGCCGTCTCGTCGTGCGGTTTTCGACGCTCCCGCGTGAGCCGCAAATACCGACGACGAGGCGTCCAAAAAATTGCCCAGCGAGCCGCGCGGAGTTGTAGTGGAGCGACGTGCAATGAAGTCGCCAGCCGCGTCGATGGTTCGAATTCTCAAGCGGGCAGGCGAGACGGCTCCGCCCGTCGGCGCGTTGATCGTGATGATGATCCTGCTCGCCGTCGGTCTCACGGCGGTTGGCGTGATTCGCGTGGCGCGGCAGCATGAAGTGCTGACGCTCGGCTATCAGCTGTCGCGCGATTCCGAGCACGTCACGCGGCTCCGCGAAGTGCGCCGTCAACTCGAGCTCGAGCGTGCGACGTTGACCGCGCCGGATCGGATCCGGCGACTCGCGAGCGAGCTCGGCATGACGCAAGTCGCACCGGATCGGATCCGGATCGTCGACGTGCGGCCGCGCAACAAGGTCGCCGTGCAAAATGCGGCAGGCGAAGCCGCGCGCTTGGCCCCGCGACGAGCAGGCGCACCGTGAGCGGCGAGTCACCGCGGATCAAGCCGATGACACCCGGCGTGCCCCGGGCCGCTCGGTTTCGCGCGTACATCATGGGCGCCGTGGTCACGACTGGCCTCACCGGCGTCGGCGTCCGAGCGTGGGCGCTGCAAGTCAGCGCCGGAGATCACTACCGCGCGCTCGCGGAACGCCAGCACGGGATGCGCGTCGAGGTTCCGGCTCCTCGCGGCGATGTGCTCGACGCACACGATCGGCCGCTCGCGGTCAGTGCCGACGCGGACTCGATCTGGGCGAACCCGCGTGAGGTCAAGGACGTCGCCGCGACTGCCGAGAAGCTCGCGCGCCTGGTCGACGGTGATCCGCGCCTGCTCGAGGCAAAGCTCGGCGGGGATCGAAGATTCGTGTGGATCGATCGCCACGTCACGACCGAGGTCGCACGCGCGGTCCGCGAGGCGAAGCTGCCCGGGATCGAGGTCGCTCGCGAGCCGAGGCGCTGGTATCCGGCGCGCAGCGTCGCAGGGCCCGTGATCGGGCGCGCCGATATCGACGGCAACGGCGTCGATGGCGTCGAGCTCTCGATGAACGACCTACTGAGAGGCAAGCGCGCCGCCGCCGTCGCCGTGCGCGATGCTCGTGGACGCGCGATGCTCGCCGATGGGCTCGCGGCCGCGGAGCCGGGCGCGACGGTACATCTATCGCTCGACCGCACGATCCAATCGATCGCCGATCTCGCGATCGCGGATGCGGTCACGACGAACAAGGCGAAGAGCGGCGTCGCGGTCGTGCTCGACGTCAAGACGAGTCGCGTGCTCGCGATGGCGAGCTATCCCAGCTATGACCCGAACGGCGGCGAAGGGCATGGCGCACGCAATCGTGCGGTGACCGACGCGTTCGAGGCCGGCTCGGTGATGAAGGTCTTCAGCATCGCCGCCGCGCTCGACGACGGCACCGTGTCTCCGGACACCGAGTTCGATCTGCACGGGGGCCAGTATCGGATCGGACCGAAGACGATCCGCGACGTCCACCATGATCTCTACTCGACGGTCAGCAACATCATCAAGCGATCGTCGAACGTCGGTGCGGCGCAGATCGCGCTGCGGTTCGGCCGCGACAAGCTCTATGCGGCGCTCCGCAAGTTCGGATTTGGCACGAAGACCGGGATCGAGTTGCCCGGCGAACAAGCCGGCACCATCCGCGACGGCTCGCACTGGCGCGACATCGAGCTCGCGACGATCTCGTACGGTTACGGCTTGACGGTCACGCCGCTGCAGATCGCGGCAGCGCTCGCGGCGATCGGCAATCGCGGCATGTATCGCGAGCCGCGGATCGTCGACGAAGTGATCGATTCCGATGGCACGGCGCTCTATCGCGGCGCGGGCGAGAGCCGGCGTGTCGTGTCCGAAAAGGCCGCTGATCAGATGATGGCGATGCTGCTCACCGTGTTCGACAAGGGAAAGTTCGCGGGGACCGCGCACGACCTCGTCGTCCCCGGGTTCAAGTGTGGCGGCAAGACGGGGACGGCCCACAAGTACGATCCCGAGACGAAGCAGTACGCCCCGGATCGTTATCTCTCGTCCTTTGCGGGGCTCGCGCCGGTCGATCACCCGAGGCTCGCGATCGTCGTGCTCGTCGACGAGCCAAGTGGCGGCGACTACTTCGGCGGTAAGGTCGCCGGACCGGTGTTCGCCGCCGTGGCCAGCGAAGCCCTCCGCTACCTGGGCGTTCCCGGCGAGGCGTTGCCGCCCGACGCGCCTGGTCCTGCCCCGGTCGCCGTGCACCGTGTCGCCGGTGCTGCACCGCTTGGCGTTCACGACCCGATCGCTCCGGTGCCTGCGCCTCCGCCCGAGCCAGCGATCGATCCGAGCGCCGTCGTCGCCCCCGACTTCCGAGGCATGGGTGTAGCGCGAGCGCTCGACCTCGCGCGGTCGCTGCACCTCGATGTCGAGATCCACGGAGGCGGGCGCGTCCTCGACCAGGATCCCGCACCCGGGCAGGCGGTGAGCGCGGCCCGCGTGACGCTCGAATTTTCCGACGGGGCTACGAGAATCTCCGCCGCTCACTGAGCCTTGCCTACCTGCACGAAATCGGTGAGGCTGCGCGTTCAAGAGGCATGACGTTACGGCAGCTCATCGAAGGACTCGCCGGCGCGCGCCTGGTTGGCAACGCCGAGGTCGCCGTGCGCACCGTGCACGACGATTCGCGTCAGGTCGGGCCCGGAGACGTGTTCGTGGCCGTTCGTGGAATTCGGTCCGACGGTCATGCGTTTGTACAGACCGCGATCCGGCAGGGCGCCGCGGCCGTCGTCGTCGAGCACGAGACCCCGAATGTCGCGATTCCGCAGGTCATCGTGCCGTCCGGCAGGCGAGCGCTGGCCGAGCTCGTCGCACGGTCGTTCGGCGATCCGGCCAAGGCGATGACGCTGATCGGCATCACCGGCACGAACGGAAAGACGACGACGACCTACCTCGTCGAGGCGATCCTCCGTGCCGCAGGCCATCGCCCCGGCGTGATCGGCACGGTCGAATATCGCTGGGACGGCGGATCGATCGAGGCGCCGTACACGACGCCCACACCGCAACTCCTGCACGGTGCGTTCGCGAAGATGCGCGAGGCCGGCTGCACGCACGTCGTGATGGAAGTGACGTCCTCGGCGCTCGCGATGGATCGCGTCGCCGGTCTGACGTTCGCCGTCGGTGCGTTCTCGAACCTGACGCAAGATCACCTCGACGTCCACGGCTCGATGGCCGCGTATCGCGACGCCAAGCTGCAGCTGTTCTCGCAGCATCTCCGCGGTGGCACGGCGGTGATCAACGTCGACGATCGCGAAGGCGAGACGATGGCGAAGGCCTCGCCCGGGCGCGTGCTGCGCGTCTCGATCGAAGGCAACTTCGCGCAGATCCGGATGACGTCTCAGGAATCGACGGTGCGCGGCATCACCGCGAGGATCGCGACGCCGCGCGGCGAGGTCGACATCGTCGCAAAGCCCCTGATCGGCCACTACAACGTCGCGAACCTCGCACTGGCGATCGGCATCGCCGAAGCACTCGGCATCGAGCACGCGGCGATCTCGCGAGGCATCGCCGATCTGCGCGGCGTGCCCGGCCGTGTCGAGCGCGTACCGAACGATGCCGAGCTCGACATCCTCGTCGATTACGCACACACGCCGGACGCCCTCCGCAACGTGCTCTCCGCGCTGCGTCCGCTGACCAAGCGCCGTCTGATCTGCGTGTTCGGATGCGGCGGCGATCGCGATCCGGGCAAGCGCCCGAAGATGGGCGCCGCGGTCGCGGAGCTCGCGGATCTCGCGGTCGTGACGAGT
The DNA here is from genome assembly GCA_028287115.1 of Myxococcales bacterium. Taxonomy (GTDB): domain Bacteria; phylum Myxococcota_A; class Polyangia; order Haliangiales; family Haliangiaceae; genus JABFXX01. Next base: position 4,389 of record JAQBQF010000116.1, on the reverse strand, counting down.
GACAACCCGCGCACCGAGGAGCCGCGCAAGATCATCGATCAGATCCTGCCGGCGGTTCCGAAGCCGTTCTTCGTCGATGTCGATCGTCGCACGGCGATCCGCGCCGCGATCTCGGAAGCAACGCCCGGCGACGTCGTCGTGATCGCCGGCAAGGGCCACGAGGACTATCAGATCCTCGGCACCACGAAGATTCACTTCGACGACCGCGAAGAGGCGGCGGCCGCGGTCAAGCTGCGCGACCGCCGAACGCTCGCACAAGCGGCCGAGGATCTCGGACTGCCACAAGAGTTCAACACACCGTACTCGCGCGTCGTGATCGACAGCCGGGTCGTCGCTCCGGGAGATCTATACGTCGCGATTCACGGCGAGACGCACGATGGCCACGCGTTCTGCGAGCAGGCGATCGCCGCCGGCGCGGTCGGGGTCGTCGTCGATCATCCCGTCGAAGTCGCGGCACCGCAGATCGTCGCAACGGACACGCGCGGCGCGCTCGGCGGTCTCGCGCGTGCACATCGCAAGCGATGGAGTGGCGAAGCGCTCTCCGAGCCGGTGGATACGCTGCAACGAATCGTCGCGATCACCGGTTCGGCCGGAAAGACGACGACGAAAGAGCTGACGCGAGCAGCGCTCGCCGAGGTCGCGCCGACCCAGGCCGCGGAGGGCTCGCTCAACAACGAGACCGGCGTACCGCTCACGCTGCTCGGCCTGCGCGCGTTCCATCGGTTCGGTGTGATCGAGATGGGGATGCGCGGGCTCGGCCAGATCGCGTACCTCACGCGGATCGCGCGGCCCGACGTCGCCGTCGTCATCAATGCCGGGACCGCTCACATCGAGCTCCTCGGATCGGAAGACAGGATCGCCGAGGCCAAGGGCGAGATCTGGCTCGGGCTTCGCGAGAACGGCACGATCGTGCGGCCCGCCGACGACGAGCGGCTCGCGCACTGGGCGCATACGCATCGCAAGTTCGCGCGCACGGTCCTGTTCGGCGAGAGTGAGGCCGCCGACGTCAGGCTCGTCCGATACGAGCCGCGTGACTCTGGCGGCGAGCTCGAGCTCGATGTGTTCGGCGATCGACGAGGCCTCACGCTCGGTCTCGTTGGCCGGCACGCCGCGATCGACGCCTGCGCGGCACTCGCCGCCGCCCACGCGGCCGGTGCTTCGATCGAACAAGCACTTGCCGGGCTCGCGCGCGCACGTCCGCCCGCGATGCGTGGTGAAGTGATCGCCGTGGCCGGCCGCAACGTGATCGTCGACTGCTACAACGCGAACCCCGCATCGATGGCCGCTGCGCTACGAACGCTCGCCGAACGCGCGCACGGTCACCTTGCACTCGCGGTCCTCGGCGACATGCTCGAGCTCGGCGATCACGCGCCGCGCATGCACGCCGAAGTCGGCGCGCTCGCCCGCGAGCTCGGGATCTCCGTGATCGCGCTTGGCGATCATGCGGGCTCGGTGATCGACGCGGCCGGCTCCAAAGCCGAGTTCGCCGCCACACCCGCCGAGGCCGCCGCGCGCGCGCTGAGCCGCACCCGCGCCGGTGACACGATCTTGCTCAAGGCATCGCGTGGTATGCGACTCGAGCGCGTGCTCGAAGCCATGAAACAAGGGAGCGCGTAGTGCTGTTCCATCTGTTGTACGGAGCGCTCGGCAACAAGATCGGCTTCTTGCGGGTCTTCCGCTATCCGTCGACGCGGATCCTCGCGGCCGCGATCACCGCGCTGCTGCTGTCGTTCATCCTCGGTCCGTGGTTCATCGAGAAGCTGAAATCGCGGCAGATCGGCGAGACGATCCGCGAGGACGGTCCGCAGACCCACAAGAAGAAGGCGGGCACGCCGACGATGGGCGGCTCCCTGATCTTGTTCTGCCTCGCAGTCTCGACGCTGCTGTGGTGCGATCTACGCAGTCAGTTCGTGTGGCTCGCGCTGTCCGTCACGGTCGCATTCGGCGCGATCGGCTTTGCCGATGACTACGAAAAGGTCTCGAAGAAGAACAAGAAGGGCATCTCCGGCAAGCTGCGGCTGACGCTCGAGTTCGCCGCGGCCGGCGCCGCGATGGCGTTCTTGTTCTATTCGAACGCGATGGGCCCCGAGGTGCGGCTGCACCTGCAGCTGCCGTTCACGAATTTTTACGAGCAGGGCATCGATCTCCCCGCGTGGTTCTACGCGATCTTCGGGACGTTCGTCGTCGTCGGTACCGCGAACGCCGTGAACCTCACCGACGGCCTCGACGGACTCGCGATCGGCCCATCGATCATGAACGCCGCCGTGTTCCTGATCTTCGCGTACATCGCCGGCGTCGAGACGACGATCATCGGCCATGCAGGTCAACCGCCCGAGACGATCGCGAGCTATCTGCACGTCGCGCACATCAAAGGCGCCGAAGAGCTCGCGGTGTTCGCCGCCGCGCTGTTCGGCGCCGGCATCGGCTTCCTCTGGTACAACGCGTATCCGGCGTCGGTGTTCATGGGCGATGTCGGCGCGCTGTCGCTCGGTGGATCGATCGGCATGCTCGCGGTACTGACGAAGAACGAGCTCGTGCTCCTGATCGTCGGCGGTTTGTTCGTGGTCGAGGCCCTCTCGGTGATCATCCAGGTTGGATCGTTCAAGACTCGAGGGAAACGTGTCTTCAAGATGGCGCCGATCCATCACCATTACGAGCTCAAGGGCTGGGACGAACCGAAGATCATCGTGCGGTTCTGGCTCGTGTCCGCGCTACTCGCGTTGCTCGCACTCGGCACGCTGAAGATGCGATGACAGCGCGAGATGGAACGACCCGGCGAACTGGGGAGTGGGATATGAAGTCGGCTCCCGATCTACACGGCAAGAAGATCGTCGTCGTCGGACTCGCGCTGACGGGGATCGCGGTCGCGAAGTTCTGCGCGAAGCGCGGTGCGCGGGTCGTCGTCACCGACGGCAAACCCGCGGACAAGCTCGCCGATCAGATGAGGCAGCTCGACGGCGTTCCGATCACCTGGGAGCTCGGCGGTCACGACGAGCACACGTTCACGAGCGCGGATCTCGTCGTGATGTCGCCCGGCGTCCCGACGCTTCCCGAGATGCGCGCGGCGCGTGCAGCCGGGGTCGAGGTGATCGCGGAGATCGAGCTCGCCTATCGGTTTCTCGATCCCGGCGCGGCGCTCCTCGCGATCACGGGCACGAACGGAAAATCGACGACGACGGCGCTCACCGGCAAGCTGTGCGAAGCCTCGGGCCGCCCGACGTTCTGCGGTGGCAACCTCGGCAACATGGCGATGATCGATGCGGTCGATCATCCTGCGAACGTACCCGGTGGGCTCGTCGTCGTGGAGGTCGCGGCGTTCATGCTCGAGAACTGCTCGACGTTCCGCGCGAAGGTCGGCATCCTGACCAACGTCACCGAGGATCATCTCGATCGGTTCGGCACGATGGAGCGCTACGCGGAGATCAAGGGCCGAATCTGGGACTTCCAGCACCCGGATGACTTCGCGATCGCGAACGCGGCCGATCCATGGACGATGCGCGAGACGCGAGCGATTCCATCGCAGCTGATGACGTTCGATTCACGGCCGTTTGCACCCGCAGGCTTTGCGTCGCTCACACCGCCGGCGGGAGCGCTGTTGCCGGGCGCGCACGGTGCGGTGATGTCTGGGGATCGCAAGCACATCGTGCTGCGCCTGCCGGGCAGCGCGGAGACCGAGCCGTATCCCGTCGACGATCTCGTGATCGTCGGCAACCACAACATGGAGAACGCGATGTGCGCGTATCTCGCGGCGCGCAGCGTTGGCGTGTCCGTCGACGCCGTCCGTGCCGGTGCCCGCGCGTATCGCCCACTGCCGCATCGCATGGAGCTCGTCGGCGATCGCGCGAACCTCTACTACTACGACGACAGCAAGGGCACGAACGTCGCATCGGTCGCCGCCTCGGTGCGCGGGTTCCCGCGGCCGCTCGTGCTGATCGCCGGCGGCGTCGACAAAGGCGGATCGTACGAGCCGATGCTCGAGGCGCTCGACGGCGTGTGCAAAGGCATCGTCCTGATCGGCAAGGCCGCGCCGCTGATCCGCGAGGCCGCCGCCTCTCATCGCGTGGCCTATCCGGTGATCGACGCGACCGACATGCACGACGCCGTGCGCCGCGCGACCGAGCTCTGCACCGCCGGCGACGCCGTCGTGCTGTCTCCTGCGTGCGCGAGCTACGACATGTTCCAGAATTTCGGCCACCGCGGCCGCGTGTTCCGCGAAGCCGTCGCCGCGGTCGGCGCCAAACGCCTCGATGTCTAGCATCCCTTGGAGAAGAAAATCACCCCCGCCTGGAAAGTCGCGCTGCTGGCGTTCGTGGCGTCATTCGCCGTGATCGTCGTTGTCCTCGCGATCATCAACGGGATTTCGAGCGGGGATCCGAAGGCCAGCCCCTA
>JAQBQF010000103.1 GCA_028287115.1 Myxococcales bacterium | reverse complement strand
AGCTTCACGCCGGCGCAACGCGATGCGCCGGCGCTCGTCGAGCTGATCGTCGCCGGCGCAGATCCCACGGCCGGGCGTGCCGCGACCGCGATCGCCGGGCTCGGTGATCCCGGACGCCTCGCGATCGACGCGCGCCTGGGCCGCGAGATCGAAGAAGGTGCGGCGGCGCGGCTCGTCGGCGCGCTCGGCCTCCTCGCGAAGCGCGGCGATGTGGTCGCGAGAGCTGCGCTGCTGACCCGGATGACCGATCGCGCGGTACGCGTGCGTCGTGCTGCGGCGATCGCGCTCGGCAAGCTCGGCGGCGATGACGCCCGCGCCGCACTGATCGCCCGCTGGGATGCAAGTGATGTCACGCCGGACGAGCGGCGAGCGCTCGCCGAAGCGCTCGGGAAGGTCGGAGGCGACGAGGCGATCGAACGGCTGCGCAGCTTGCGGCCCGCGCAGGATGCCGAGCTCGAGCGCCGGCGCGACCGCGCGGTGCTGATGGCAGATCGATCGGCCAAGCGCGACGCAGATTCGGAGATCGCGACCGACGTGAAGCCGCCGACGCCGCTCCACGTGCGCCTGCACTGCAAGCCCGGTCTCGCGGAACTGCTCGCGCTCGAGCTGCCGCGCAGCCTGCGCCCCGTCGTGCACGACGAGGGCTCGGTCGACGTCACGCTCGACCAGCCGTGGTCGGCGTTGTTCGCGTCGCGGCTATGGAGCACCGCGGGGATCTCGATCGCGCTAGAGCCCGCAGACGCGCGCAATCGCCCGACCGATCCGACCCTTGCAAGCGGCGATGCGATCACGCGTGCGATCACCTCACCGCCGGTGCGAGCGCTGCTCGCAGCGTGGACTCGCGGTCCGATCCGCTGGCGCCTCGCGTTTCCGCAGGGCCACAAGCGTGCGGTCGTGTGGCGCGTCGCGCGTGACGTCGCCGCGATCGCACCCGAGCTCGTCAACGATCCGTCGCAGACGACGTGGGACGTCCTCGTCGATGACAAGCTGGCTTCGCTCGAGCTCGTGCCGAGGCGCGCCGCCGATCCGCGCTTTGCGTGGCGCGTCGCCGATGTCCCGGCGTCGTCGCATCCGACGGTCGCGGCGGCCCTCGCGTTCGTCGGTGAAGCGCGCGCGACCGACCGCGTCTGGGATCCGTTCGCGGGCTCCGCCGCCGAGCTCGTCGAACGCGCTCTGCTCGGGCCCTATCGGTCGCTCGTCGGCACCGACCTGTCCGAGGACGCGCTCGCCGCCGCTCGAAAGAATCTCGACGCGGCAAAGCTAACCGCGACCCTCACCCGTGCCGACGCGCGCACGCACGCGGCCGGTCCCGTCGACCTGATCATCACGAATCCGCCGCTCGGCAGCCGGGTCCGGCTCGACGCCGTCACGCTGCTCGTCGACTCGCTGCCAAACTTCGTCAAGCAGCTCGCACCCGGCGGCCGCATCGTCTGGATCACGCCGGCGACACGAAAAACCGCAGCGGTCGCCGAGGCCCTCGGTCTCAAGCGAACGCGCTGGATGCCCGTCGATCTCGGCGGCGTCCGCGGCCAGCTCGAACGCTGGGACCGCGCTTGAACGCCCGTCCGGCGCGAGCACCACGGACGTGGCCATGCCATGGTAGACGCCGATGTCGATCGCTCGGCTGACGCTGCGCACGTGGCTGCGCTACCTCGTGCCGCTCACGCTCGCATCGGCGCTCGTGCTCGGCGCAGTCATCTGGATCGCGCTGCGCGTCTTGAAGCTCGACGTCGGTAGCGTGCTCTCCGTGAGCTTCGCGGATCGACCGGTGCCCGATCTCGCGGAGCATGCGCGCGGCAATCTGCGGCTCGGCTGGGAGCTCGTCGGCATCACGTGGGTGGCGCAGCTGATGCTCGTCGCCGCGGTCGCCCCGGCCGTTCGAGGTCTCGCGACCAACGTCCCGCTGACGCAGCTCCGCGCCCTCTCCTCGGGGCTGCGCACCACGATCCAGGCGATCGTGCCTTGCCTCGTCGCGGTCGTCGCGATCGCGATCGGCAGCATGGCGCTCGTGATCCCGGGGCTCGCGCTGCTCGTCCTCCTGTCGATGACAGGTGCGAGCGACAAGCTCGGCGATCCGCTCCCTGCGCCCCTCGCCGACAGCGTCGTCGCCGCCCGTGGTCAATGGCTGCGCGTCGCGGCGATCGTCTTTGGCTTGCTCGTGCTCGATGTCGCGATCGGCGGCATCGCGCAGCTCGCGTTCCTGCGCAGGATCCCACAACCGATGACGACCGCGGCGATGCTGCACTCGCGCACGTTCGTCCGTGCGATCGTGCTCGCGCTGATCGCGCTGTCACCGCTACCGGCGTGCGCCCTCGCCGCCGCCTATCAGCAGCGGCGCAGCTAGATCCCGAACGCGGCGAGTGCCGCGCGCGTTTCGTCGGCATCGCGCGCGATCGCGACGCTCGAGTCCGCGATGCCGCCCTTCGCCGGCCGCGACCGATACCAGATCGATCGCCACCCGGCGCCGCGTGCACCTTCGATATCGGCACTCCACGAGTCACCGATGTGCACGGCGGACGGCGCGCCGATCGTCTCGAGTGCGTGCGCGAAGATTCGCGGATCGGGTTTCTCGATCCCGACCCGCCCGGAGTCGATGATCGCGACGAACGGATCTGCGATCCCGATCTCGGCCAGCAGCTCGGCGAGCTTGCCTTCGGAGTTCGACAGCACGGCGACCCGGACCCCGCGCGCGGCGAGCTCGCGTGCCAGCGCGACCATGTCGGCGATCGGTTTGCGCCACAGATTGCGCGTCGGCTGTTCCGACCACAGCCACGCCACGGTCGCTTCGACGTCGCGCTCGACACCCGCGACTTCCAGCAATGTCGCCATCATGGCCTGCCACGGGTGCCCGGCGCCCAGCGTCACCTGCTGGTCGTAGCGCCGCCAGCTCGCCGGGACGGCCTCTTGCAGGGCATCCCGCGAGACCGCAAGCCCGCGCTCACTCAGCCGGGACGACAGAAAGTCAAGGTCAAGCTCGACGAGGGTCATTCCCGCATCGAAGGTCACGGCCGGCGCCATGACCCGTTCTACCCCGGCAGCGGTATACTGGGGGAGATGGCGGACGGGCCCCCAGCCCCCAATTTGGCCGCGCCCGGAGTGGTCATCGTCTGGACCGGGGCTCATCCAACGGTTCAGGTGTTTCGCGTATCCGCGACCGGCCTCGTCATC
>JAQBQF010000087.1 GCA_028287115.1 Myxococcales bacterium | reverse complement strand
GCCGCGGCTTTCTGCTCGCGCTTGATGGTGACCCGCCAGGCCAAGACGATCGAAATGTAATAGAGCACGATCATCGGCGTCGCCATCATGAGCTGCGACACGACGTCGGGCCCCGGCGTCAGGATCGCGCCGATGATGAATGCGAGCACGATGAACCAGCGGCTGAACTTCCACAGGCTGCGATGCGTGACGAGCCCGACCATCGCGAGGAAGTAGATCAGCAGCGGCAATTCGAAGATCGCGCCGAACGCGAGCATCATGTCGCGCGTCAGATCGAGATACTCCTGAATGTTCGGAAGCGACTGCAGATCGCGATCGTTGTACGAGAGCAAGAAGTCGTACAGCTTCGGCAGCGCGAAGTAGAAGCAGAACAGCGCGCCGCTGACGAAGAACACCGCGGAGAACACGGCGAACGAGACGGTGACCTTACGCTCGCGCTTGTAGAGACCGGGCGCGATGAACCGCCACAGCTCGTAAAAGATAAACGGCGACGCGAGGAAGATGCCCGCCCACATGCCGACGGACATGTCGACCCAGAACGGCTGCGTCAGGCCGGTGTAGATCAGCTTCGGCGGTCCCCAATCTTGATCGATCGGGATCCCGTGGCCGTGGTGCGCCGACCAAATGTTGAACAGCGGCTGGCGCAGCCACGAGAAGATGTCCTTCGACCAGTACCAGCACACGAGGAACGCGAGCAGGAAATAGATCGCCGCGTTGCGCACGCGATCTCGCAGCTCCTTCAAGTGCTGGAGGAACGGCATCCGCCCTGCCTCGAGCTCTGCCTCCGGCGGCTCGGGCTCCGCGACGACGTTAGCCATGCTTCTGCTTCGGCTCTGGTTCGGGCGTCGACTCCGAGCCCTTTGCAACGGTACCGGGTGCGGGCCGGATCATCGCCGCGAGATCCTCACGCGCGTCATCGGTGGGAACATCAGCCGCTTCGCCCGCGGTGGCCGGTAGCGTGACCATCGGCTTCGCGGCTGCGACGGGTGCGGCGTCGATGGGCGCGGACTTCGCGGCCTCGATCGGAGCGGCTTCCGGCTTCGATGTATCCCAGCCGGCGTCGATGCTCGGATCGGTCGCGGCGGATGCGATCGTGTTCTGCGGAGCCGGCGCCGCGACGGCGGCAGCTTCCTCGGCGGTCTTGGGCGGCTCCTTGCGAACCGGCGGACGGACTGGAATCTCGTCACCGCGGAGCGCGCTCTTCAGATCGCGAATCGCGCCGCCGATGTGCTCGTCGTTCTCGATCGTCTCTTGCAGGGCACGCGACTGCTTCTTGAGGTCGCGAATGCCTTTGCTGATCGTCTTGGCGGCCTCGGGCAGCTTGTCGGGCCCCAAGAACAGGAGCGCGACGATCAAGATCACCAGGATCTCGCTGCCGCCCATGCCAAACATCACCGCAGCATAGCACCTGTGTAGGCGTTAGAACTCTCGTGAAGTCCTACCGAAATCCGTCGGTGACGTCCCAGGTTGCCCCGATATCTCCGTAGGAGCGGTCCCGGCCTTGAACCACAGGTCGAGTCCGCCGGTGCCGGGCGCGGCGACGAGGCCGGTCTCTCGATCGATCGAGACCCGCTCCATCCCAGACGGCGCTTCACCGGGCACCGGCAGCGCGGCCCTTGCGCCTTCGGCCGCGCGAATCGCTCGCATCCACAACGGGAGTGCGGCGTGAGCGCCGTCGCCCTCGTTGCCGAGCTTGGTCAGCGGATCGTCGAATCCAATCCACACCGCTGCGAGCGTTCGGCCGGTGAACCCGATGAACCAGGCGTCGGTGTTGTCGTTGGTCGTCCCGGTCTTGCCCGCCGCCGGCCGCCCGAGCGAGCCCGCGGCTGCTGCGGTACCGCGCGACACGACGGCCGCCATCATGTCGGCGAGCTGAAACGCGACGTGCTCGTCGATCAGCGGAGATCCTGGGTGAGGCCCGCCGTCGGCGCCGATCCGCTGCGCCGGGTCATTCCCTGCGGTCGCGGCGATCCGGTCGAAGCGGCGCGCCGGATCGATCGACGGATCTTCGGGCACCGCCGCATCGAACAGCACGCGATCACCGCGCCTGACGCGCACGGCAAACCGCGGTGCGATCGGCCAGCCGCGCCGTGCGATCACGCCAAACACCCGAGCGATCTCGATCGGCTTCACGCACGACGCGCCGAGCGCCATCGGCCGGAGCGGCGCGAGCTCGGTCGTGATCCCGAGCCGGCGCGCGAAGGCGATCACCGGGCCCGGGCCGAGCCGATCGAACACGTCGATCGCCGGCGCGTTGAGCGAGGCCGCAAACGCATCTTGGGCGAGCACGACCCCGCGGAAGCGAGTGCCGCTCTTCGGCTTCCAATGCGTGTTCGTCGCTTCGTCGTACTCCGAGATCGGTGCGTCGCGCAGCGCGGTTCCCGGCGTGATCGCGCCGGCCTCGAGTGCGGCTCCGTAGACCAGCGGCTTCCATGCCGAGCCCGGCTGGCGACAGCTCATCAGCATGCGATCGAACTTGTCGCTCTTGAACGTCGTGCCCCACGCAAGCCCACCGACGATCGCCTCGACGTAACCCGTGCGGTGATCCCAGATCATCGCGGCGATCTGCGGCGTCGCCGACTTGCTCTGCCATGTCTCCGCTTGATCGATCGCGTCGCGCTGGAGCTGCGCGCCGAGCGCCGGCAACGCGGCGGTCTCGATCGCGAGCCCGCCACGTGCGACGTCCTCGGGCAGCGCACCCGTGACGAGCTGGCGAACTTGCTCGGTGTACCAAGGCACGCGCGTGCCGTATGTCGGATGCGGGCGATGCAGCTCGATAGGCGCGGCGGCGGCGCGAGCGCGAGCCGCCTCGTCGATCAGCTTCGCGCGCGCCATCCGTGCGAGCACCTCGTCGCGGCGGACGCGCGCCGTGTCCGCGTGATGATACGGATCGAGCCGTCCCGGCGCCTGGATCAGTCCGGCGAGCAGCGCGGCTTGCGGCAGATCGAGCTCGCTGACATCGCGATCGAAGTACGTGCGCGCGGCCGCGACCATGCCGTACGAGCCTTCGCCGAGGAACACGAAGTCGAGATACGTCGCGAGGATCTCGCGCTTGGTCCACCGCCGCTCGATCGCGCGCGCGAGCAAGGCCTCGCGAACCTTGCGACGGATGCTGCGTTCGTTGCCGATCTCGGCGGGCAGTAGGTTGCGTGCAACTTGCTGCGTGATCGTCGAAGCGCCGCCGACGACTCGCCCGACGCGATAGTTGATCAGCGCCGCTCGTGCGATCGCGTGATAATCGACGCCGCGATGCTCGAAGAACCGCTGGTCTTCAGCGGCGAGCACGGCCTTCACGAGATCGAGCGGCATCTGATCGAGGGTCGAGAGCGTGCGGTGGCCGACGACCTTGCCGTCCGCGAACGGCAGCTCCGCGAGGTGCGAGCCGTCGGCGGCGTAGACGATCGAGGTCTGGTGGGCGTCGGCGCGCCACGCCGCGAGATCGGGAACATCGGGGAGATCGCGTGCCCATCGGCGCAACGTGATCGCGAGCGTCGCCGCCGTCACGATCGGCGCTGCGATCGCGATCCAGATCACGACGAGCACGGGCAGCCGCCACCACCATCCACCTTCGCGGCGGTTGGCAACCGTGATGGTCACGTCGCTGCCTGAGGAAACAACATCATTTGATGCGGTGGCCCCAGCATACGCGCGCGTGGTCCGAGCTTGGCGACGATCGCCTCTGCTGCGGCGCCCGTCACGAAGATGTCTCTCGCACGCGTCTGCTCGATCCACGCGAGCAACTGATCGCGCCCGGCGACGAACGGCCAGGCGAACGGCTCCGCGGTCCCGGCCCCATCGATCGCGCGCGGCGACACGAGAGCCGTGACCGGCCGATCGCCTTCATGGACCTTCACGCGATCCGCCTCGACCCGGATCACCGGGCACAGCTCTTTACCTAGCGCGCGAATCTGCGGGACCGCCGCGAGTGCGCCGATCCGCAGTGCCGCATCGCGCAGCGAACGCGAGCCTGCGACCACGAGGCCGGCCTCGGCGAGCCGCGCCGCGACTTCGAGCCCGTCGGTCGGGGTATCGACGACGAGCATCGGCCGGCGCTCCGCGGCGAGCTGGCTCTGCACCCATGTCACGAGCTTGTCGGCCACCTTGTCGACCGGCGGGAACTTGTGCCGCACTTCACCGAACGGCGCGGCGACGACGACCGCGTCGGACGCGCGGACCTGCGCACCATCCGCGATGCCGGTCGTGCGGACCGCCCCGGCGTAGAGCACCGTGCGGCCGCCGATGTTGACGTGTAGCGCCGCGGCGCCAAGGCCGCGCCCGGACGGAACGAGCTCGAGTCGCAGCGTCCCGAGCGTGAACGGACGCAGCGGTGGAACGGCGAGATGCCCAGCACCGCGCGCGCCGAGGAGTGCGAGCGTGATCGGTGTCGCGATCAGCTGGCCGTGCCCCGCGCGGCCGACGCGATCGGCCGAGGACACGAAGCAGACGTCCCGCCGCCGCCGCGCATCGCACCAGATCGGCGTTCCCGTCAGGTGCACGCCATCCCGCCAGCTAACGGCTGCGGCGGGTGCTACCCGGGTACGGCGTGCCACGTCTCACGGTGACATCCACTCAGGATGTTAGCAACTTAGCGAGCTTCACTCGATCGTGTTGACCGGCAGCATGCCTTGCCGCAACTGGTCCTCGAGCTCTTTGACAACGCCGACCATGAGCTCGCGCTGTGCGTCGTCGAGCTCGAATACGATGCCCATGCCCGGGGCTTCCTCGTCGTGCGACAGGATCGTGTGCGAGACCTTGCCGACCAGCGACAGCGGCTGGGGCTTGCCGGGGACCGTCACGAGCATGTGGATCTGCGACGTCTCGGGGAGCGGCTTGTCCGTGAACAGGAATAGGCCTTCCTCGTTGATGTCCTTGGTGAACGTGTTCGCCGGCCCTTCGACGGCTCCATACGTGACCGCGAGGCGGATCGGCAACCGCCGCTTCTCGCGCAGGTTCAGGAGGCCGCCGCGGACGAAGCCGTTGAGGTAATTGATCTTCTCGCGCTCGGTGCCGCCAAGCGCGACGACCACGCCCGCGGGATCCTCGCGCATACCGACGACGGTTCCTCGCAAGGTCACGAGCCAGCCGCCGACATCGAGATCGACGCGCAACAGCGCGCCGTTATCCATCGGCTCTTCGCTGGGCACGAAGATCGTCCAATCACGTGGATCGAAGATCTTGATCCACTCGGAATGATTGTTCAGGCGCAACTCGAGCCGAACTGCTCCCACACCGCCATCGTAAACCAGTCGGGCCGATCCAGGTGCTACTGGATCGTGATTCGCAACGTCATCGGCTTGCCGGCTCGCAGGACCTGGACCCCGATCTTGCGCGCCGTTCCCGCCTTCGCGTACAGGTCGGCCGTATCGTCGAGCGAATGGAGCGGCCGGCCGTCGACGGCGGTCACGACATCTCCAGCGCGCAGGCCCGCTTTCGCGAACAGCGAGCCTTCGGCGACACCGTCGATGCGGACGCCTGCCGGGACGAACGCGCCCTGAACCGACGCCGCCAACCTCGAGAAATCGGCGATCCACGAATCGACATCGATGCGTGTCAGGAAGATCATCGGATTCGACAGCGTCGTGGCTGGGGCCGGCGAGCTACCACCGAGGGTGGCGCCGAGGCTCGCTCCCAGGGAGTCGGGCGAGGACGCGGCTGCGCTGGCAGCCTTTGGCGTCGTCGGTTGGGTCGATGCGGTCGAGATCGGCGCTGGGTTGGACGCCGCGGACGTCGAGGTCGAGGCCGGAGCGCTCGGACCGACCTGCGTGGCAGCCGAGCCCGACTCCGGCGGAGGTGCGCTCGAATTTACTGCAGGCGACGCGATCGAGCTCGAGCTCTGAAGCGTTGACGACGGCGAGGCAGCGGAGACGGAGGTCGGCGAGGCCGGGGACGCGGAGATCGACGACGACGACGGCGAGGCCGTGGACGCGGAGGTCGACGACATCGACGGCGACGGCGTGGACGTAGAGGTCGATGACATCGACGGCGACGGCGTGGACGTAGAGGTCGATGACATCGACGGCGACGGCGTGGACGTAGAGGTCGATGACATCGAAG
>JAQBQF010000074.1 GCA_028287115.1 Myxococcales bacterium | reverse complement strand
GCGACCGGACTGCGCGCCATCGTAGCAATTCATGACTCGCGCATGGGGCCCGCGCTCGGTGGATGTCGATTCATCGAGTACGACACCGATGAAGCGGCGTACATCGACGCGCTCAGGCTCGCGCGCGGCATGACCTACAAGGCCGCGCTCGCCGGGCTCGCCCACGGCGGCGGCAAGAGCGTGATCATCCGCCCGAAGAAACACTTCGATCGAGTCGCGCTGTTTCGCGCGTTCGGGCGCTTCATCGAAGATCTCCGCGGCCACTACATCACCGCTGAAGACAGCGGCACCGGTCTCGAAGACATGGAGATCATCCGCACGCAGACGAAGAACGTCACCGGCATCGATCCCAGCCACGGCGGCTCCGGGGACCCCTCCCCGTTCACCGCACTCGGCGTGCGCCGCGGCATCGAGGCATGCATCAAGTTCAAGCTCGGCAAGAACGACCTCAAGGACGTCCATATTGCCGTCCAGGGCGTCGGTCACGTCGGTTACTACTTGTGCAAGGAGCTTCACGGCGCCGGCGCAAAGCTGACCGTCGCCGACATCGACAAGCTCAAGAGCGAGCGCGCCCAGCGCGAGTTCGGCGCATCCGTCGTCGATATCGCGAACATCCCGAAGGTCGATTGCGACGTGTTCGCGCCGTGTGCACTCGGCGCCGGAATCAACGACGAGACGGTGCCCCACCTCAAGGCGAAGATCGTCGCGGGGGCGGCGAACAACCAGCTCGCCGAGCCGCGCCATGGCGATGATCTCCACGCGCGCGGGATCCTCTACGCGCCCGACTACGCGATCAACGCCGGTGGCCTCGTCAACGTCGCGCAAGAGGTCAAAGGCTATGACCCCAAGGCATCGCGCGAGAAGACGCTCAAGATCTACGACACGATCTGGGACATCTGCGAGCGCAGCAAGAAGGTCGGCGCGCCGACGTACAAGGTCGCGGACATCATGGTCGAGGAAAAGCTCGCCACCGTCGGCCGGGGCTAACCGCGATCGCGAACGGCTCAGGCTAACCCCCTGAATTCAGCGAGACGTGAGGTAAATCCCAGCCCGGAAGCTTGCTTCTGGTCCGTTCTGGAACGAAAACGCTGCGATGAAGTCTGCGGCCCGCATCCTCACGTTATCGATCTTGGCTGTGTCCGTACCGGCCTCGGCGAATGTCGAAGTCGGTGGCTCCGCCGGTCTCCACGATGTCAGCGCGACCAACGCGCTCGGCGTCGTTAGCGGCTCGAAAGACAGCCTGAAGACGTCGGCGCTGTTCGCCGGCCGAATCGGCGTGTTCTTCGGGCCGATGGTCGGCGTCGAGATCGAAGGTGGTGTGATTCCGACCGAGCCCAGCTCGACCGTGTTCGACGTGTTCGCGGTGGTGGGCCGCGCCCAACTCGTCGTCCAGTTGCGCGCGAAAGATACCGAAAACGGCGTCGTGCCATTCGTCGACGCCGGTGGCGGCATGGTCAAGATCGTCTCGTCGGTCATGACCGACATCATCTCGAAGGACACCAGGCTCGAGGCCCACGGCGGGCTCGGGCTCAAGTACCGCGTCGGCAACGGCTGGGGCGTTCGCGGCGACTTCCGCGTCCTGCTCGTGAAGAGCAGCGCAGGCGGCATCACCGAGGACTTCGAGATCCTGGGCTCGCTGTATCGCGACTTCGGCTATCACAAGGCCTCGATCGTCGCCAAGACCGAGGACAAGGCGTCCGGCGGCGATGCCGATAATGACGGCATCCCCGATGCGACCGACAAGTGCCCCAAAGAGGCCGAGGACAAGGACGGCTTCCAGGATGAAGACGGCTGCCCCGAGCCCGACAATGACAAAGACGGCGTCCTCGACGCGGCCGACAAGTGCCCGAACGAGGCCGAGGACAAAGATGGCTTCCAGGACGACGACGGCTGCCCCGATCCGGACAACGACGCGGACGGTATCCCCGATGCCGCCGACAAGTGCCCCGACAAGGCCGAGACCAAGAACGGCTTCGAGGACACCGATGGTTGCCCCGACGAGCTTCCGGACAACCTGAAGGCGTTCGTGGGCCCGGTCACCGGCGTCTCGTTCAAGGGC
Source organism: Myxococcales bacterium (assembly GCA_028287115.1). Lineage (GTDB taxonomy): Bacteria > Myxococcota_A > Polyangia > Haliangiales > Haliangiaceae > JABFXX01. The sequence goes on along the minus strand of JAQBQF010000074.1, from coordinate 22,630 downwards.
AACACCGCCGACCTCGCGCCGGCTTCGAATGCCGCGCTCGACAAGCTCGCCGCTGCACTGACCGACGTCAAAGACGTCAAGGTCGAGATCCAGGGTCACACCGACGACCAGGCGCCCGCGAAGAAGTTCGCGGATAACGCTGCGCTGTCACAGGCGCGGGCCGACGCGGTCAAGGCGTACCTCGTCAAGAAGGGCGTCGACGACGGCCGGATCGCCGCGAAGGGCTACGGCGACACGGTGCCTGTCGAGGATCCGAAGGCACTCAAGGGCGCTCCGCTCAAGGCCGCGCGCGCGAAGAACGCTCGCGTCGAGATGAAGGTCGTCGTCGAGGAAGCCGCTCCGGCGCCGGCCCCCGCGCCCTAACCGACCGAGCTGTACTCGATGGTCTGTCCGAGCCCGCCTCGGCCAGGCTAGACGCGCGCGTCGATCGCGACAACCGTCGAGGTATCGACGATCGCATCGTCACCTTCGAACGCGAGCGCGTAATGGGGTAGTGCCCGCACGGCAGGTCCGGTCAGGACCTTGCCGTCGATCGAGAACGCACTGCCATGACACGGACAGATCATCGCGGCACCGGCTTGCGCGGGCGAGCCGACCGCCGTCGCCTTGCACTCGCCCGGATTCGTGCCGATCGTGGTGCATGCCGCGTCGCTGCAGATCGACACGAGACAGCATTGATGGGTGCAGATGCCCGACATCGCGTACGCACCCGCCGCATCGCGCGCGATGATCACGGCTGTCGAATCGTCGATGTTGAACAGCGCCGCTTGGCCGACGCCGATCGTGCGGATGTTCGGCACGCGAATGTGCTCGCGCTCGACGAGGCAGTACGCCTGACTCCGACCGAGCCCAGCGTCATCTTGAACGATGCACGGCGGCGTCGCCTTGTTGCTACTGCACGCAGCGGCGGCGAGGCCGACACCGATCGCGCCGAGCACCTCGCGCCGCCGCCAACACGTCATGGCTTACACTTGCCGGACGCGATGTCGCAGGTCAGCGGTGTGTGGCAGTCCGCGTCGCGCGTGCAAGGGAACGAGCACGCCATGTTCGTCGGACCGAAGCCGACCGGTGGCGTGGTCGAGAACAGCTGACATACGTAGTGCTCCGTCGCGGATGCAGGCGTGCGAACGCAGTCCGCATCGACCGCGCAGGCCTTGAAGCAACCCGGTGACTCGCCGCCGAGCGCGACGCAGGTCGCACCCGGTGGACACGTCTGGACGTCGTTGCATGGCTCCATGAAGCAGTAGCCGCCCGGATAGCCGTCGCCGGCTTCGGTCTGGCAGGCCGAGCGCGGATCGCCGCCGCAATCGATCGTCGTCGTGCACCGGGTCCCGATCGCGGCATTCGCGGGATCGGGTGCACACTTGCCGCCCGCGTTCGCGGTATCGCAGACTTGGCCGACGTCGCAGTCCGCGGCGGCGTGGCACACGGCACCGAGGCCGTGCGTCGGCGTCTCGTTGTCGGGTGGGCAATCGTAGAGCAGCTCGAGGGTATCGATCTCGAGCGCGCCGTTCTCGCTCTCCGTCTCGCCGATCGTCTTGTCCATGTTCGCGATCGCCGGCCCGAGATTCGCGAGCGATGCCTCGATGTCTCCTTCGACCGTCGCCGTGCCGCCGACGCGATGACACGTCGGAACACGCGTATGAACGGCCGCCTTCGAGTTGTTCCAGTCGGTCGTCATCGACGTGAGGTCCGCCATGGCAGCGGCCCAGTCACCGAAATGAACGTCGAGCCCGACCTGCCGAAACACCGCGTCGAGCCGCACGATCTCTTGCGGCGCGTCGGGATGAAAGAAATCGTAGAGCGGCGGAATCGCGAGGCCGACGGCGTTCGCGGCGTACGCAGCATCCTTCTGGTTCATCGCGGTGATCGCGGTGCCGAGCTTCGCGACGGCCGCGTCCATCTCCGTCACCTGCTGCGCCGGCAGGTTTGGCGTCGCGGTCTTCTGCTTTGCCCACACGGTCTTGAGGATCGCGTAGACCTGCGATGCGCGACTCCAGTCCGGCATGCGATCGGGATACGCGCCGAACGTCGCCGACACGAGGCCCTCGCCTGCTCGCTCGACGTCGCGCAGATCAGGTGGCACGACGCCGGGCGCGCTGCTGTTGCCGCCACAGCCGATGATCGAGAGACCGAGCACGATGAGCGTGCGCTTCATGGTTCACGTCCTGCCGCGCAATACGGCGCGGTGAATGTTCCGTCGAGAGAGCCGTTCGAAAACGTGATGTGGAACGTCCCGGTCGCAAATTGGCCGGCCGCGGGGGTTCCGAGCGTAGAAAGCGTGACCGAGCCGCCCGACGCGATCATGTCGGCCGCGCCCGCGCCGGCGATCGTGTAGCTCGACAACGACTCGTTCTTCGCCGGAATATGGGAAGCCGCCGTCGTGTTGGGATATGCCCGCGGGCTCGTCCCAACCATCTTCATCTCGAGGATCTGTCCACCGGAGAGCCCGGCCGCGGTGTCCCATCCCGCGGTCGTGATCTGATTGCACGCGACGGTCTTGTCGAAGATGTAGATCACGGTATCGGGCCCGAGCGGATCCGCATCCGGCATGCCGATCCAGTACGTCGACATCACCGTCGAAAAACCCTTGCCCCCGACGGAGCCGGTGATCGTGGTGGAGCCCGCCGGTGCATCCACCGTGGGTGACGAATCGATCGTGTTCGAGGCATCACCGGCGCCTGTATTCGACCCGCTACACGCCGCGAGCGTTGCAATCGTGATGATCCGAAAGGCCTGCATGTGGTCCCTCGCCGTTGGTTCGGCGACGAGGTGATACCCGGAGTCACATGAAATCATCGTGAAGCGTGCACGCACGCGTCGCTTGCACGTGGTGCGCAGCACGCTTCACGGCGCTACGACGTTCGCCGAGCGAGCCCGGCCTCGCCGCGATCAAAACCGCGGGACAGCGCGCAGTCCGTGGCGAACACCGGCGTTCACGCCGGGTCTCTGCAGCATGGACTACGCCGCGAAGCTCACTCGACGCGCTGAATGATGTGAATTCCGAAATCGGACTTCACGACGCCGACTTCTTTGACGTTCAACCGCAGTGACAGGTCCTTGAACGGCTGGACGAGGCTCGCCTCGGGCGTCACGTCATAGCCTTCACCCGTCTTCGCCGAGCCTGGGTCTTCCGAGAGCTCGGTCATCAGCGGCTCGATCTTCGCGCCCTTCTGGATCTTGGCCACGGTGTCCTTGACGAGCTTCTCGAGCGTCGCGCGATCGCGCTTCACGCCGCGTGGATCTTCGGCGTGGACCTCGGCCCAACCGAGGAGAATATGTTTGACCTTCGCCTTCTTCGTGACCGGCTCGCGCTTGAGGATATCCGCCGAGTCGAGGCTATCGGGTTTCGCGGGCGCGGGTGGCGGCGGTGGTGGCGCCGCCGCCACGCGCTTGATGACGTGCCAACCGAACGGCGACTTGACGAGTCCCGACTCGCCCATCTTGAGGCGAAGCGACAGGTTCTTGAACGGCTCGACCATCCGCGAGTCCGAGGTGACGTCGTAGACGCGGGCGTTGTCCTTGGAGCCGCCATCTTCGGAGAACTCCTTCATCAGCGCGGCCATGTCGCCACCGCCACGGACCTTCTCGAGGATGTCCTTGGCGATCTTGTCGGCCTCTGGTTTCGTGCGCGCCTTCGCCCGCGGATCCTTCGCGCCTGGAGCTTCCTTCCAGCCGATCAGCACGTGCTGCACGGCGACCGAGGGTTCCGTCGTCGTACGCGCGAGGATGTCGGCGGACTCGAGCGCATCAGGGGCCGGCGGCGGCACGCGCACCATGACGTGGTAGCCGAAGTTCGACTTGACGACGCCGACCTCGTCGAGCTTGAGGCGCATCGCGAGGTTCTTGAACTCGGGGACGAACGGGGTGTCGGACTTGATCGCGTACGGTTCGCCGGTGAGCGAGCCCGGGTCTTCGGAGTATTCCTTGATCAGCGCGTCGACCTGAGACGGGTTGCTGCGCAGCCTGTTCTCGACCTGGCGCGCGAGCGTCTCGGTCTGTTCTTTGGTGCGCTTCGCGGCGCGTGGATCGAGATGGCCCTGATAGGCATCTCCGAGATCCTTCCAGCCGAGCAGCACGTGCTTGACCTGAACCTCGGGCGCGGTCTCTTTGCGCGCGAGAATGTCTTTGCTCTCGAGCTCGCCTCCTCCGAGATCATCGAGCTTGGAAGGGCTCTGCTTACAGCCGAGCAGGGCTACGAACAGGACGACGACAATGTTCCGCATTTCGGCGGGCATCCTAGCTCGAATGTCCGCGCGGTACCGCCCGCCAGATGCATTAGATCGGCTCAGAACTGGCTGATCACGGAGATCCCGAAATACGGCCCGCTGAGGTCGAGCTTGCCAAACGACGATTGCGAGACCGGGAGCATCAACGTGTCCCCGGTCGTCTCACGCTTGGGCGTCAGCTCGACTCCGCGCGCCGCGACATACCCGAGCTCGAGCCGCACCCCGAGCGCAAACTGCGGCAGATCGATCGGCAGCAGATCGAGGGCAGTTGCCGCTGCCGCGATCGAGCTCCAGCCGGTTGCCGACGCCTTGCGTCCGGACGAGTCCTCGAGGGAGAGCGACGTGCGCGCGGAGCCGAGATCGACACGCGCGCTGACCGCGATGTACTGATGCAGCGTATATCGCGCGCGACCGCCCGCCATGAACACGGTCGTCGCGAGGTCGGTCGTGATCGACTGGAACATCAGCCCCTTTGCCGAGCCGCCGACGAAGCTGCCCTCGGCCCACAGCGTGAGCTGCGGGATGACGTCGATGTCGAGCGCGCGCGCGTACGACAAGCTGCTGCCGCTCATGCTATCGGGCGTCACCGCGTCTGCCGACGACGACCGCAGCGCACGTTCGCCACCGCCAACGGTGATCTCGTTACGGCCGGCGAGCGCCGGCGTGGTCAAAGACACGAGTGCGAGGACGAGAGGTGCGCGCATATCACGGCTCCTTATCGAGTAGGTCTTGGGTGAGAAAGCCATCGAGCACGATCGCTTGGTCGCGAGTCGCCCCCGGGGACGGGATGATCGTCGCGTGACCGCGCGGGTCGCCGTGGTCGACGAAGATCTTCGCGTTTGCGGTCGACAGGACCTTGGTCGGCAGATCGTCGAGCCGGAAGTCGGTCGGATGCAGGTTGTCGAGGGCGACAAAGCCGACGCGCGCCACACTCGCGGTCGCGCCGATCAGGTGCGAGCCGTCCGGCGAGAAGTCGTAGGAGTCGAGCTTGCCGACGCCGAGCAGCGGCGAGGTCGAGGCGGTCTCCATGTCGAGCAAGCCAAGTACCGTGCGGGCATCGTCGTGCACGATCATCGCAAGCTCTCGGCCCGGCACCGGCACGACGTCGCGCACGGTCTTGTCGAGCGTGATGCGCGTCAAGCTGATCTGGGTCAGCGGATCTTCGATGTGCTCGAGGTCGAGCACGTAGAGCCGGTTGACCTTCGCGCCGATCGATGCGAGCAGCGCCTTCTTCGGGGGTGTGTCGAGCCCGGTCGGGAACAGCAAGATTCGATCGATCGGGTCGGTGATCGGAATCGAGCGAAATTGCGCCGTATCCGCGTCGATCACGACGACCTCGTGGGTGTTCGGCGTTGCCGCGAGCAGGTACCGGCGCTGATCGGCATTGTCATAGACGGCAAAGTCGGTCGGCCCACCGCCGGCTCCGAGCTCCGCGAGCAGCGGGCGGAAGTCGTTCGCGGTCGGCGTCGCGGGCGGGTCCCACACGAGCAGCAGCTGCAGGACATCGCGCGCTTGATCGCTGCGGACGTAGGCGCTCGACGTGTTCGGCGCGAACACGACCTGCCGTGGCACGACCGGCATGCCGCCGAGGTCGAGCCGAATCGAGACCTCGCGGCGGTCGGGATGCGAGGCATCGAGCACCGTCAGGTTGTTCGGCGACAGGATGAACGCGAACGTCCGCGCGCTCGTGTCGGTCGATCCCGGAACGACCATCGGCGGCGACAGCGTGATGCCGGCCGGCACCGAACCGAACGATCGGATCGTCTTGAGCGTCGGGTTGTCGTCGCCCGGCGGCCGCGACAGATCGATCACCGCGAGCTCGTTCGGGTTGCGAAAGAAGCCGGCGGCATCGGGACCGCTCGCCGAGAAGTAGGCGACCGCGATCGTGTTGTCTGGCGAGACCGAGACTCGATCGAACGGCGAGCCGATCTTGTAGGCGACTGCCGGGACGTCCGCGTGGTTGGTATCGATCGACCAGAACATCGGCGGCTGATCGATCTGCCCCTTGTGGATCGCTTCTTCGCCACGGGTGATCGCGAACAGCGTGTGGCGATCGGGGCTCGGCACCGCGTAGATCGCGTTGCGACCGATCGTGCGCGTGGTGATCACCGGCGTGTCTTGGTCGACATCGACGAGCGTCACTCGATCGAGCGCCGAGTCGACGTACGCGATCTGCGCCTTCATCGGAATCGGTCCGATCACGGTGCGAGTGCGATCCCAGAGAATCGACCGGTCATCCTCCCAGCACGCGGTGAGCGCGAGGATGGCAGCCAGAGAGCTAACGAGAGTTGGGTTTGCGAGGCGCATCATGTTCCTCAATTCACGACGTGGCCGTTGAGATCGAAGCCGGTGACGGTGCGCACGCTGTCGTCGAGCAGATCGACGAACGACACGCGACCGAGGGTGTGGCGTTGCGCGACGAAGGCCTGCGCGATGCCGGGCAAGATGCCGACCGCCGAGGGCGGCGAGCCGAGCTGTTTGGTCGTGACGACGCCGGTATGCGTGTTGACGATCTGCAGCGCACGCGGCGCGGTCAGCCCGTCGCCGCCATCGAGCGATACGTACGCCTTCGCGCCATCCGAGGCGTACGTGAACGCGCCCGGATCGACCGGCGTGATCTGCAGCTTCGCGAAGCCGCTCGCGAGATCGACGAGCGAGTAGCCGTAGCTCTTGTCGATGAAGTCGTCGACCGAGGTCGCCGCGGCGGGGTCGCCGAACGCCTTCGCGTGGAGCACGATCGCGCTATCGCTCGTCGGCGAGATGCCGACCGCGCGCACGCCCTTCTTCAGCGGCCACGTCACGTGCGGGAAGCCCGGCAGGTCGAGCTTGACCAGCGTCAGCCGTTCATCGAGCGTCGCGTTCGTGTAGAGGACCGCGCGGGTGCCATCGTGCGAGAGCGCGAGCGAGCCGAGTGTGGCGTCCGCGAGATCGATCGTCTGCACGCCCGCGGGATTGATGCCGTCTCCGGGGACATCGATGATCGCGAGCTTCTTCGCCGTGCGCTCGACGACGTAGACGCGTGCCCCATCGGGCGCGAGATCGATGTCGCTCGCCGCCGACGCGAGTGGGATCTGCCACGCCTGCCCGGGGTTCGTCGCGCCGACGCTGACGATCCGCAGCGCCGAGCTTCCGGCTTCGCTGACTGCGGCGTATTCGCCGGTCGACACGATGTCGACCTCGAGCGTATCGGCCGGGATCGCCGGATCCGCGACAGGAATCGGCGGGACGATACTCGGCCCGTGCATCGTCGCGTAGGCGAGATCGATCACCGAAACGCCGTCTTGCGTGACGACGTACGCGCGGTTGCCCGCGGCATCGAACTGGACGTTGCGCGGGCGGAACCCGACCGTCAGATCGACGGCGCGCTCGTGACCTTCCGCGAGCGCGACCACGGTGACGTCCTGAAAGCTACCGACGCCGTTGATCCCGCCTTCTTTGATCGCCTTCGCGAGGTCGAACCAGATCACGGCAAATCGTCCAGACGGATCGATGTCGAGGCGATTGAGGTGCTGCAGCGTCGGGAGCACGCGAATCACGTCCGTCGAGCCGCTCGGCCTGACGACGGTCGCGGTTCCGTTCGTCGAATCGAGCACGACCGCGCCGTCGCTGTGCGGGATGGTCGCGACGTCGCGCGGCGACTTGCCGACGTGCGTCGAGATCACCGCGAGCGTGCGGCCGTCGATCCGGGCGAGCTCGTCCTGTGCCGTCATCGCGACGTACACGAAGCGGTCCGAGCTGATCGGCGCGCCGAAGTCGTACTCGACCTCGGGGGGCGGCGGCGTGCCGGCGTCTCCCACCGGCGCGGGCGGCGCGATACACTGGCCGAACTCGTTGCAGGTGTAGCCCGTCGGGCACTCGCTCGAGGAGAGGCAGCTGTTGCTGGCGCCGGCGTCACTCGCGTTGATGCCGCCACCACCGCCGCCGCCTCCTCCGAACGAGGCGTTGCTCGCACTACAGGCGGCGGTCGCCAGCCCGGCCAAGATGATCGTGAATCGCATCGCTAACCTCCGGCGCGTCCCTTGCGCAACGGACGTGCCTCGCGCCATCGAGCGATCTCTGGCGCTTACGGAGCGCGAGCCACCGAAATCGCGCGCAAACCACGACAGGGATGTCAGGTCGGGGGGCCCCTCGCCGGCGTTCGCGGGCTCGCGCCATCTTTGGCGCGATCGCGAATTTGTGAGGCGACCCGGGATATTCTCCGGGCGATGTCGCAGTCGGAGATCAAGCTACCGAGTCGAGCCCGGGTCGTGGTCGTCGGGGGCGGGATCATCGGGTGTTCAGTCGCGTACCACCTGGCCCACATGGGGTGGAAAGACGTCGTGCTGCTCGAGCGCGATCGGCTGACCTCGGGGACCACGTGGCACGCCGCGGGGCTCATCGTCACTTTCGGATCGACGTCCGAGACCTCGACCGAGATGCGCAAGTACACGCGCGATCTCTACACGCGGCTCGAGGCCGAGACCGGCCAAGACACCGGGTTCAAGCCGGTCGGGTTCATCGAGGTCGCATGCGATCCGGACCGGCTCGAAGAATATCGCCGCGTCTCGGCGTTCAATCGCTACTGCGGCATCAACGTCCACGAGATCTCGCCGCAGCAGGTCAAGGATCTGTTTCCACTCGCGCGCGTCGACGACATCCTCGCCGGCTTCTACGTCAAAGAAGACGGTCGCGCCGATCCGGTCGGCGTCACGATGGCACTCGCGAAGGGCGCGCGGCAGCTCGGCGTCACGCTGATCGAGAATGTCCCGGTCACCGGTTTCACCACGCATCGCGGCGCGGTCACCGGCGTTCGGACCGCGCACGGCGACATCGAGTGCGAGTACGTCGTCAACTGCGGCGGGATGTGGGCGCGCCAGCTCGGCGCGAAGGTCGGCGTCAACATTCCGCTGCAATCGGCGGAGCATTACTACTTGATCACGGAGCGCATCAAGGAGCTGTCGCCGACCTGGCCCGTCCTTGAAGACCCGGGCTCGCACGGCTACTTCCGGGAAGAGGTCGGCGGCCTGATGGTCGGTCTGTTCGAGCCGATCTGCGCGCCGTGGAACGTCGGCGGCGTGCCCGAGGATTTTTCGTTCGGCGAGATCCAGCCCGACTGGGAACGCATGGGCCCGTACGTCGAGAAGGCGATGCACCGCGTTCCGATCTCGATGGAGGTCGGCGTCAAGAAGTTCTTCTGCGGGCCGGAGAGCTTCACGCCGGATCTGCAACCGATCGTCGGCGAAGCGCCCGAGCTCAAGAACTTCTTCGTCGCGGCTGGCCTCAACTCGATCGGCATCATCACCGGCGGTGGCATGGGGCGCGTGATCGCGCACTGGATCATCCACGGGCGGCCGGATGTCGACATCACGGGCATGAACATCGATCGGCTGCACACCTACCAGTCGAATCCCGAGTATCGACGCACGCGCACCGTCGAGTCGCTCGGCATGGTCTATCAGTGCCACTACCCGACGCGATCGATGGAGACCGCGCGCGGCGCGAAGCAGTCGCCGTTTCACGATCGGCTCGCGGCCCGCGGCGCGTACTTCCGAGATGTCTCGGGGTGGGAAGGCGCCGATTGGTACGAGCCCACGGGCAAGCCCGATCCGGGTCCTCTGTCGTGGGGCCGCCAGCGGTGGTTCCCGTACTGGCAAGCCGAGCATCGTGCGGCGCGCGAGGGCGTGATCCTGATGGACATGTCGTTCATGTCGAAGTTCCGCGTCGAAGGCCGTGACGCGGGGCGCCTGCTCGATCACATCTCGGCGAACAACGTCGACGGAGCGGCGGGCCAGATCACGTACACGCAGTGGCTCGACGAAGCCGGCAAGCTGCAAGCCGACCTGACCGTGACGAAGCTCGACGACGAGCGTTACTGGGTCGTCGGCTCGGATACCGTGCATCGCCACATCGAAGCGTGGATGAAGCGGCAGTTCGGCGATGCGCACGCGTTCGTCTCCGATGTCACCTCCGGCTACGCGCAGATCAACATCCAGGGTCCGCGGTCGCGCGAGCTGATGCAGTCGTTGACCACCGCGGACATGTCGAACGCGGCCTTTCCGTTTCGCGCCGCGCGCGAGATCGACATCGGCTTCGCGCGCGTGTTCTGCATCCGCATCACGTACCTCGGCGAGCTCGGCTACGAGCTCTACATTCCGACCGAGCAAGCGATGCACGTCTACGATCGGCTCGTCACCGCAGGCAGCCACGTCGGGCTCGTGCATGCGGGCCTCAAGACGCTCGCGTCGTGCCGGATGGAGAAGGGCTATCGCGACTACGGTCACGACATCGACAACACCGACTCGGTGCTCGAAGCGGGCCTCGGCTTCGCGGTCGATCTGAAGAAACCGCATGGCTTCCTCGGCAAAGAGGCCGTGCTCGCGCAGAAGGCGAAGGGCCCGCTGACCAAGAAGCTGCTGCAGATCCTCGTCAAGGATCCCGAGCCGATGATGTTCCACGCCGAGGTCGTCAAGCGTAACGGCACGCCCGCCGGCTACATTCGCGCCGCTTCGTACGGCCACACGCTCGGTGGCGCCGTCGGCCTCGCGATGATCGAGGCCGGACAGCCGCTCGATCAGAAGTGGATCGAGGCCGGAACGTGGGAGGTCGAGATCGCCGGCAAGACGTATCCGGCGATCGCGTCGCTGAAGCCGCTCTACGATCCCGAAAACAAGCAGGTCAAGGCGTAGCGAACCAAGCGGCCGGCACCTCTCCGGTGAGGCACGTGATCGTGCGAGGTGCCCACGGCCTCGAGCTCTTCGCGCGCTCGGGCGCATCGATCGTACCCGCCGCCAAGCCTTCATCGGCAGGCCAATCGGCGCGACCGCCGGGTCGCAAGCCGTGGAGCCCACTCTGATGAAATCCGATCACGAACGTGTGCCCGGCGACGCGCGCGCCGAGATAGTCCGCGAGCCTTTCGGCGAGCTCGATGCCGCGTCTGGTGCCGAACGTCTCGCACGTGCGAAACCAGACGAGCGCATCGGGTGCGAGCCGCGTGCGCAACGGAGCGAGCCGCTCGAGCGAGGACAGCCCTAGCTCCTCGCGATCGATCAGCGCGCACCCCCACTTGCCGTGACCCCAGTACTGGATCTCGGTGATCGGCTCGGGCAAGTCAACGAGCCATTCGATCGCTTCGCGCCAGCTCGCGACACCGCGCGCTTGATCGATCCTGCCGAGCCGCTGGTAGAGCCGCGCTCCCATCGCCCAGATCGGCGACAGCCGCCCGCGATCATGGACGCACGTCCGATCGTAGATCAGCGCTCTCATGCGACGACCCAGGATCGCGCAAACGACCGACCGAGTCCAAGGCTTCGTTGACGTCCTCGACGGATTCGCTCTACGCTCGTCCCAACCCGCTCCACGTTGATGCCACCCGTGTTCGACTACGACCTCGCGCAGCTCTACGCGCGCGCGCTGATCGCGATCGCACGCTCCGATGGCGAGATCACCGCCGAAGAGGGCCACGTGCTGCAGCAGACGATCGATGCGCGCTCGGCCGAGCCGCTTCAGCTCGACGAGCTGATGTTCGAGACGCCGCTGAACCCAGAAGAGCTCGCCGCGATCGTGCAGACGGATCCATTTCGAGGCTTCACGATGCATCCGGTCCAGCTCGCCGAGCAGTTGGTCACCGACGCGCTGTTCGTGCTGCTGTCGAAGGGTCACGTCACCCAGACCGAGGGCCACCGGATCATGCGCTTTGCATCGGAGCTCGGCATGTCCGACGATCAAGTGCGCGCTCGGATCGAGCACGCGTCGCACAATCCACTGCTCGCGAAGCTGTAGCGGCCTGCGGGATCCAGAACCGGAGATGGTGCGAATGAAGCCTGCATCGCGGCTGCGATAAAGCCCGCCTTGCGATCGCGTACGACCTCGCTACGGCACCCACTCGATGCCGATCGACGGAAACACCGGAAGACCGGTCGTGTAGTGTCGCTGCGTGTAGTCCGTGCTGTACGTGACGCCCTCGGCGTTGCCGCGGTTCGTGACGTTCTGGACGTCGATGTAGAGATCGAGCAGCCCCCACGGGCGATGCCATTCGTGATCGATGCGAAGATCGAGCTGAAAGAAATCCGGCAGGCGCTCGGACAACAGCACCCCGTCGACCGCGACCCACTTGCCGTCGGGTTGTTGATACGCGCTCGCGACCGGCGTGAACGGGTTGCCGCTCGCATAGCGAAACCGGCCGCCGAACCGCCAACCTTTGCCGAGCGGCGTCGTCGCGAGCAGCGTCAACGTGTGCGGCTGATCGAGCACGTACGGAGAGTCTCCGGGTCCGCGCACCGGGTTGTGACGCAGCGATCGCGCGTACGTGTAGGCGATCCAGCCGGCCCACCGGCCGACGTTCTTGCGCGCGATCATCTCGATGCCGTAGGCGTGGCCCGTGCCGATCGCTTCGCGGTAGCTGTACGAGCCGAACTGCGTATCGAGGAGCTCGCGGCTGATCCCGAGCGCGCCGCCCGAATCGGTGCCCCCGTTCGCGGAGACCGGGGTCGCGCCGGTCACCGCGTCTACCGGCAGCTCGCTGAGGTCCTGATAGTAGACCGTCGCCGACAGCTCCTTGTCATCACCGATGATCGTCTTGACGGTGGTCGCGATCTGGGTCGCCGCCGAGCCGAGCATGCGGCGCGGTCCGAAGATCGGATCGAGATCCGTGATCAGCGGCGGTTCGTGGTAGCGGCCGACCGACTGCGATAGCTCGACGCCGTGCGGGAGGTGTTCGTGCAAGGCGAGCCGCGGATCGAGCGTCCATTGATCACTGAGCCCGAAATGATCGCCGCGAAGGCCGGGCCGCAGCTCGATCCGATCGCTTCCGAGGAACCACGACTGTTCGATGAAGGCGCCGGTGTCGGCAGTCCACCGCGTCAGCGCACGATGGATCACCATCGTCGGATTCGGATCCGCGGGGCTCGGTGGCGGCGTGTTGATGATGTCGTAGCTGTGACGAGAGGTTCCGCCGTCGAGGCCGAGCAAGATCGTGCCGCCGGCGAACGGCGTCGCGAGATCCGCGCGGAAGTTGATCGGCACGGTCGTCAGATGCATGCCCTTGTCGATGTCTTTGTGGTTCGCGCGGCCGTTGACGTCGTCGATCCCGACCGACGGCAGAACCGTGAGCTGCGTGCCGCCGTGGACCGCGCGATATCGTAGGCCGAGCCGCGCGAACCGCGACGTGTAGTCGAAGCTCTTCACGTTGCTCGTATCGATGCCGCCCTGCGTGCCGCCGTTCGGATCGTGGAGCAAGCGCAATTGGTCGTCGGAGCCGAACAGGATCGCCATCCACCGGCCATCACCGGATTCCCAGCGCAATTGCGCGTCGCCGTAGCGAGGTGCGAGCGCGAGGTCGAGGCCGGCCGCCTGTTCGATCGCATCGAAGTACGAGCGCCGCGCGCCGATCAGCCACGTTCCGTCGAGCGGCCCGGGGCCTTCCGCGATCGCGGCCGCGTGGATCAGGCTGAGCTCGCCACCGACACGCCAGTGATCTTTGCGGCCCGTGCGCGACGTCACCACGGCGACGCCGCCGAGGCCGCGCCCGTAGCGAACACTCGCGCCACCGGGCTCGAGCGTCAGCTCGTCGACGGCTGCGGTCGGAAAGAACGAGGCGAGGCCACCGAAATGATAGAGCAGCGGGACTTCGATCCCATCGAGGTAGACCTTCGTATCGCGCGGTGCCGTGCCGCGCAGTGCGAGGCCGCCGAGCCCGAATGGCGTGCGCGCGACACCGGGCATGCTCTGCAGCGCTCGCAACGCGTCATTGCCGGCGCCCGGCAAGGTGCGGATCGCCGCGGTGTCGAGGTGTAGCGGTGGCCCGCTCGGTGCGTGCCCGCTGACCTCGATCACTTCGTGCGCGCTGCCGTCCGACACGAGGCGGACCGAGATGTCGACGCCGATCCGCGCCGACCCGAAGAACGTGCGATAGCCGCCGGCGACGATCACGACATCGAGCCGACCAAACGGTGCGTCCGCGATCTGAAACCGACCGGTCTCGTCGGTGGCCGCCTCCGAGCTGCCGACGACAACGAACGCACCGGCGATCGGCGAGCCCGTCGTGTCGTCGACGACGATTCCCGAGATCGCGCGATCCGCGTGCGCGATGCCCGCCGTGGCGATCACCGCCAAGACGATCGCGATCGCGGTCCGCATGCCGCATCGTGCTACGCGGCGTCCGCAAGATCGAGACGTTCCGGTTCGGGAACGCGGCGGATCGTGTAACACTCGTCACGGTGAGTGTGCGGCTTCGAGTCCCGCCGGTGGAGGAACCGGACTTCGTGGCCGAGCTCTCGATCGGCAGCGTCGCCGAGCTTCGCTTGATCGGCAGCGCCGATAGCTCCGCGCAACGAGACCTCGCCGCGCTGCTCGTGACGATTCACGGCGAGCTGTGCGATCACAAGTGTCGCGAGGTGATCGTCGACATGACGAGCCTCGATCTGATGGCGGCGCCGTGCTTCAAGGAGCTCGTCGAGTGGCTGTACCGACTCCAAGAGCTCGAGCCCGACCAGCGCTATCGCATTCGCTTCCGATCCAACCCGTCCATCCTGTGGCAGAAACACAGCCTGAATGCCCTGTCGTGCTTCGACACCGATCTCTTGACGATCGAATCCTGACCCGTGACATTCCCCGAAGATCTCGTCCAGCAGTTCCGTACCGTCGCGGTCGAACGCATCGAACGCGTCGAGGCCGCGTGGGCGCAGGTGCTGACGAGCCTCAACGATGCCGCGGCGAAGATCGTGCATCGCGAGATCCACACGCTGAAAGGTGAGTCGCGCATCGTCGGCTTCACCGACGTGAACATGGTGTGTCACAAGCTCGAGGATCTCCTCGAGCTCGCACGCGCCCGAGGTTATGCGGTCGACGAGGACTTCGATCTCGCGGTCAACATGGCGCTGCGCTTCATGGTGATGCTGATCCGCAAGCGGGTCGGCACCCACCTCTCGGGCATCGACCTGCCCGGCTTCGTTCGTCAGATCGATAACATCCTCAAGCGTCACGAGCCAACGGGCCGATCGCGAACCGGCAGCGTGCCGCCCGTGCTGCGCGCCGTCAGCACGACGCGCTTGCCAAGCGCCGCGCGCAACCAACTCGGACCCGTGGCGGTCGACGTGTTCCTCGAGTATGCGGTCTCGAAGGCGCCGCGCCGGGACAGGTTGCGCACCTCGTGGCACGCGATGCGCGATCTGATCGGGATCCAACGCGCCGTGGTCAGCACGATCCAGCTCGGCAAATACAAGCCGAGCGTGATGGCGCTCGCGCGCGATCTCGGCAAGGAGCTCGAGGTTTGGTTCGAGCTCGACACCGCGGAGGTCACGACGGAGATCCTGGCGGCGATCGACGTCTCGACGCTCCACCTCGTGCGCAACGCCGTCGATCACGGCATCGAATCGCCGGCCGCGCGACTGGCTGCCGGTAAACCTGCCAAAGGCTCGATCCGACTGCGCGGCGGCATGCAGGGCGATTCGTTCGTGATGACCGTCGAGGACGACGGCCGCGGCATCGAGTTCGATCGAGTTCGCGAACGCGCGATCGAGCTCGGTCTCGCGACCGAGAACGTGCCGCTCACGCGTGAACGCCTCGTCGATCTGATGTGTTACCCGGGGTTCTCGACTCGGACCGAGGCGAACGAAGTCTCGGGCCGCGGCGTCGGGCTCGATGCGGTGCGCGGCAGTGCCATCGATGTCGGCGGTACGCTGGCGGCGACGTCGCGCGACGGACAAGGCACGATCTGGACGCTGACGATCCCGGTGCCGCCGCTGGTCGCGAGTGGCCACGTGATTCGCGCGCCCGGCATGCGGTTTCCGATCGTCGTCGGGCCCGGCTGGAACGTCCGCGAGACGACACCGGAGATGCCGATCGTCGTCGAGCTCGGCGCCGCGCTCGGCCTCACGCCGACGAACAGCATCAACTCGAAGATCTGGTGGTTCGATAACGGCAAGCTGCAGATCGGGATCCTGTGCGGCGGCGCACCGGTCGCGGTCGATGCCCGCCGGCTGGTCTCGACGCCGCCGAGCGCGCTCGGCGAAGTCGTCACGATCGACTCGGTCGAGGCGCTGCTGATCCGGCCCGATCGAATTCCGGGGATCGTCAGCTGAGGATCGCGCGAACCCGCTCGACGAGGTTCGGAATGCCGGCCTGCTTCGAGATGAACCCGTCGACCTTCGCGGTTTTTGCGAGCTCCGCGAGCTGCGCATCATCGAGGCTCGAGAACAGATAGATCGGCGTCTTGACCCCGCGCTCGAGCCTCAGGATCGAGGCGACATCGTCGCCAAACAGCTCGGGCATCTCGACGTCCATCAGGATCAGATCAAAGCCGTCAACGGGATTCGCGGCGAGATCGTCGATTCCACTGCGCGTCGTGACGTCGTAGCCCGCGTCCGCGAGTGCGCCGCGCACGGCCGCCAGGATGATCGGGCTGTCGTCGCAGATCAGGATCCGCTTCACCAGACGATCTCCTCGCACAAGAGCTTCAGGCGATCGGGAAGCGTGTCGAGCCCGGTCTCCTTCGAGACGTACGCATCGGCTCCGACGGACTTCGCGACGTCCTGGAGCTCTGCTTCGGGGGCACTCGAGCACAGCACGATCGGGATCCGCGCCGTGGCGATCTGCTGCCGGAGCCAGTGACACAGCTCCGCGCCGCTCATCTCGGGCATGTACAGATCCGTGACGATCAAGTGCGGCTTCCAGTTCGTCAGCGCCGCCACGAACGACTTGAGCGAGCTGACCGCGCGAACCTCGAAGCCTGCGTCCGACAGCAGCGAGGTCTCGTACGCGAGGACGATCTCGCTGTCGTCGATCAGCAGGAGCCGCCGCTTGTCGTCCACGTCCGTCATCTTCTCAGAGCGTACCTCAACGGTGAGCGAACTCGTCGCACCGTGACAACTCCGCACAGCTGCGTGCACGACGATCGAGAGGTACACAAGAGTAAGTCTGATGCTCCCTTCGCTGCACATCCTGCTCATCGAAGACTCCGATGACGACGAACAGTTGGTACGGCGGGAGCTTGCGAAGGTCGCGTCCCAGCTCGAGATCACCCGCGTCGAGACACCCGAGGCGATGCGCATCTCGCTCGAGACCAAGTCGCCGGAGCTCGTGCTGTCCGACGACCAGCTTGCGCAGTTCAGCGCCGCTGGTGCGCTCAGCGTACTCCACGAACGCAAGGTCGACATTCCTTTCATCATCGTGTCGGGTACCATCGGCGAGCTGCGCGCCGTCGAGCTGATGCGGCTCGGTGCGCACGACTTCGTCTTCAAGCGCGATCTGCGCCGCCTCGAACAGGTGATCGCACGGGAGCTTCGCGAAGCTGCGAATCGTGCGGCCCACCGCGATGCCGATCGCCGCAAGGACCAGTTCCTCGCGATGATCGGCCACGAGCTGCGCAATCCACTCGCGCCGATCGTGACCGCACTCGAGCTGTTGCACATGCGCGGCGCGGACGGCGATCACGAGATCTCCGTGATCAAGCGGCAGGTCGACCATCTCCAGCGCCTCGTCGACGATCTGCTCGATGTGTCGCGGATCACCCGGGGCGACCTCGTGCTTCGTCGCGAGCGCGTCGATCTGCGCGAGATCGTGACGCGCGCGATCGAGCTCTCGAGCCCGCTGCTCGATCAGAAGCGGCATCGGCTCGACGTCGACATGCCGGCGGACGCCGTGATCGCCGATGGCGATCGCGATCGGCTGACGCAGGTCGTCGCGCACCTGATCACCAATGCCGCGAAGTTCACGCCGAGCAGCGGCCATGTCGCGGTTCGCGTTTCCAGCGATGCCAAGGGCTCCGCGATCATCGTCGAGGACGACGGCAACGGCATCGATCACAACATGCTGCCGGTCGTGTTCGAGCCGTTCGTCCAAGGGACGCAGGCGAGCGATCGATCACAGGGCGGCCTCGGCCTGGGACTGTCGATCGTCAAGAGCCTGGTCGACCTCCACGGCGGAGCGATCTCCGTCGAGAGTGCGCCCGGGCGCGGCAGCAAGTTCACCGTGCGCCTGCCGCTCGCTCTGACAGTGTCGACGCCAACGCAGATCAGTGGACGGGACCTACACCAGAGCGACAGCGTGTTGATCGTCGACGACAACGTCGATGCCGCCGGCTTGCTCGCGGAATTCCTAACCGATCTCGGGTACACGACGCATGTCGCCCACGATGGTCCGTCTGCGTTACGCGTCGCCGCGGAGCAGCATCCGACGATGGCGCTGCTCGACATCGGTCTGCCCGTGATGGACGGCTACGAGCTCGGATCGCGTCTCAAGCGCGATCACAAAGACCTCCGCATGATCGCGATCACGGGCTACGGCGACGCGACCGATCGCCGGCGCTCCGAGCAAGCGGGCTTTGAAGCCCACCTCGTGAAGCCGATCGATCTCGAGCGCCTGGTCAAGACGCTGCGCCTGTCGGCCTAGCCGGCGGACCGCGACGGTGGGGCGCGCCCCCTGCGCCACGGTGTGGCGTAGGAGACCAACCACCGGCGCAAAACGCCACGATCGATCTAAGGCCGTCGCAAGGATCGAGTGGCACGCAGGTTGTACCGACGAAGCCTCATGGCCACCCAGCTCAGCCCCGCGAAGGACCAAGGGCTCGTCCTCGTCACGCCGCCGACGCAGACGGCGCTCACGTATGTCCGCGGCGCACTGTTCAATCCGGTGAGCCTTTCGGTGATGGCCTTCGCCGTGTGTGTCGGGGTGGGCTACGCCGGACTCGTGGGCGCGCTCGTCGCGATGGCGGTGTTCATCGGTATCGGCTCGAGCGCCACGAAATATCGCTTCGTCAGACGCCAGCTGGATCGTCAGTTCGAGTACCGCGTCCGACAACGGCGCGAGGCGGATCGCATGAGACTGCTCAAGCCGGCGGGACCGGTGCGGCAGCAGCAATACATCGATCTGCGCGACCTGGTCGCCGAGATCGAGCGCACCGATGCCAACGAAGCCAATCGCTTCGAGCTCCAGGATCTGCTCGATCATTTCGTGCAGCTCGCCATGAACCATCAGCGTTGCCTCGATTCGTTGCGCCTCGCCGGCGGCAGCGACCTGCCGCGCGCGATGCCGTTGCCCGATCCGCATCGGTCGACCCGGCGCCGCGAGATCATGCAGCGCCGGCTCATCCATCGCGATGAGTGCGTCCGCCGTATCGAGCGCCTCGCGGACGAGCTCGAGGCCGTGGACGAGCTGGTTCGGCTGGTCGCCCAGCGCGTGGCGTGTCCCATGCTCGATGGCGATCTCGATCGCGAGATCGAGCGACGCCTGTGGGAGCTCGACGAAGTCGACGCAGCACTCGATCAGCTGTCAGCGTAGCTGTCGCGCGATTCGCTTTCGCACTCGCAGCTGTAGGAGCTCGACGAGGTCGAGGGGACGCGCGATCAGCGGTCCGCGTAACTGCTGTTCGATTCACTGTCGCACTCGCGGCGGCCACAGACGATCGCAAAGACCGCGAAGACCGCAAAGGGCGCAAAGAAGAACTTGGGTAGGAACCGATCTTCTGGCTAGCGACAACACAGCAGCACCAGGTGGGTAGGGATGGAGCGAGCGGGATTGGGCGATGTCATGGCGAGCCGGTCGTGCAGCATCGACGCCACGCGGAGCCGGACGGGTCACGACAAACGCGGGACGGTATCCACCACGGCGCGCGTTCCAAACGGCCACCGCAGCTGCCATCGCTCGTCCGCTCGCGATAGGGTGGCGGTGTGGCGGCGACCGACACTCAAACGGGCTTGCTGTTCACCTTCCGGCTCGTCCCGCTGGTCAACACGATGCTGGCCCGGCGCGGCATCGACGGCGCGGCACTCCTCGTCGCCGCCGGCCTGCCGCTCGCCGCGCTTGGAGGCGAGATCACGGCGCCACTCGGCCGCATCCTCCGGTTCATCGACGACGCCGCCGTGCGCCTGGAGACCGACCTGTTCGGGATCGACCTCGCCGAGCTCGTCCCGTCCGGCGCCTACGGCGTGCCGGAGTTCCTGGTCCGCAGCGCACCCGATGTGGCAGCCGGGCTCCGGTCGCTGAGCGAGCACGCCGCGCTCGTCAACCCCATCTCGCAGTTCCGCTACACGACCGATCGCGACGGCGGCCACCTCCACTACGCCGTCGGCGCGCGACGCGACACGCTCGGCATCCACCTCAACGAGTACACGATCCTGTTCATCAGCCGGCAGCTGGCGTCGATCCTCGGCGCGCCGGCGATCACGCGCGCGTGGTTCTCGCATACGCGCGGCAAGCGCGCTGCGGCCGTCGAGCACCGGTTCGGCTGCCCCGTCGCGTTCGGCGCGGCCGATTGCGGGTTCACAGTGTCCCACGACGTCCTCGTGCGGGCGCCGCGGACCGCGGATCCGCCGCTGCACGCATTCCTGCGCGAGCAGGCGCACGCCCAGCTCGCGCGGCTCGGCGAGATCGACATCGTCTCGCAGGTCATGCGGGTCGTCGAGGCGCGCCTGCCGCACGGCGATCTCGCGGCGGGCGCGGTGGCGTCGGCGATGGCCATCACCGTGCGCACCCTGCAGCGGCATCTCACGAACGCCGGGACGAGCTACCGCGACGTGCTCGAACACATTCGCCGTCGGCGCCGTGCGGAGCTGCGGCGCGGCGGAATCGGCGATGCCGCGATCGCGCACCAGCTCGGGTTCTCGGACGCGCGCGCGATGAAGCGCGCCCTCGCGAATTGAGCTACTCGCCGAACTTCACTTCGAGACCGGCCTTGTCGCACATCGCGCGCCAGGCGCGGAATCCGTTGCAATGTCGATCGCGATCGCGCGTGCCCCCTCGTCGCCGATGAGGAGCTCGAACGATTCGACAAGCGCCTCAGCATCGCCAACCCATGCCACGCCGCTCGTCGGGGACGGCAGCGGTCGCACGGTGCCGAGGATCCGCTTCGCGCCGCTGCAGTGGCTACTTCTCGTCAAGCTTGAACTGCCCGTCCTCTTCGACCAGGCGGAGTGCCTTCGTGGTCGGCTCGACTTCCAGCGCGTGCTGCCACATGGCAAACCACGCCTCGAAATCGGCGGGGGCCGAGAAGCTCGCCGCGACGCGCTTGCTAAGCGCACGACGCAGGCCGTCCTTGTCGCCGCGCTGGACCATGCCGTAGATGCTTGCGTTTGCGGTCGCCGGCGACGAGAGGTCGGCGGCGGGTGATGCCGTGACCGGCAAGGCGAACGGCTTGCTGGGCGACTTGCGCGCGCTTGGGGGCTGCCCGTCGGACGTCCCGCAACCACCGAGCAGCGCCGCGACCGCGACCGAGATACCGAGAAGCTTCATTGTCATTGTCCATCTCCAGTTGAATTCCGCCCGCGCTCTGTTCAAGGCGCGTTCCAGCGATCGGCGGCCGTTTGGCGGATCGCGTCCCCGGAGGTGGCGCGAATTGTCGGTCGCATGGCAAGTCGCATCGCCAGCGCCGGCCACCGGGCTGGCCCCCGGCACGGATCGATCCACCGGGTGGCGAACCTGTCTCGATGGCGACAAGCTTTCCCGAACTTCCGCTCGCCGCGTTAGCCGAAAGACCGAGAGCCCCGATCCGCCGCGCCACGGTGTCGTCGCAGGTGGACCCGCGGAGCACGACGGCATGATGGGGTGCGCGTGGCACGAGGCCTCCGTCGGAACGTTGGGGTTCTTCAACGCGGATGGCGTACGTCTCAAGACGATCTACGTGGCGCGCATGCCCGAGCCCGGCAAGGCGACGACGGCGACAACGTTGGAGCAAGAGTTGGTTGTCGTGTTGCGAGAACGACCAAACGTCAACCTCGTGTGTTGGCTGCGACGTGGCGAGAGACGCTCAAGGAACACGATGACGGCGCCGAGAAGGTTCTGCGGTCGATGCGCGCGCGGCTCGCGACCGTCGAATCCGAAACGCGACGACAAGAACTCACCACGGCGATCAACTACATCGCGTGTCACCACCGACCAACTTGGGTACCGATTCCACCGGGACCACCGGCGACCAGGAGACCACTCGATCCATCGCCTCCCCACGCGCGAGGAAGACCACGAGCGTGAGACACCGCTGTAGCTGCCTCGCTTGGGTGCATCTTCGTAGATCGACCGGAGATCCCGAGCGTTCCCTAGGGCTGGTACTCTGCCAGCCGGGGGACGCTTGCATGAAGCGACAGGAATGGATTGCGGTCGTCACAGGGGTCATCGCGTTCTGGGCATTCGCCGAGACCAAGGCGACCTGCACCGACGCATGGCTGCGTTATGGCATCGTTCTCGGGTCGTGCCCCGACGGCAAGCTCCGTCAGACGGCGCATCTCGAGGCGAGCGGCCTGCGCCGTGGTGCGAAGGCGGTCGTCCATCTCACGGCGAACGCGCACTTCACGCTGCACGACATGGACTCGGTGCAGCAACTGCCGGTCAATCGCTTCGAGTCGATCACGCTGACGCTCGTCGATGCCAAGAACAAGGTGCTGCCGATCGCGGTTCCGAAATGGGAGACCAATCCTGGATCCGCGTACGCGACGATC
>JAQBQF010000073.1 GCA_028287115.1 Myxococcales bacterium | reverse complement strand
GCCGCGGGCAGCTACATCGTCGATCTGATCGGCGCGGGCGGTGCGAAGGCGACGCACACCGTGAAGATCGCGAACCAGAACATGACCGAGAAGCTCGAGTTCGGCTTCGTGCAGGCCGGCCCAGGCAGGCTGCTCCAGCCTGGTGGACTGCACCAGGCACCGTTCGAGGTCGGTTCGCGAACCGTGACGGTCTCCGATGAAGCCGGCACGCACCCGGTAACGGTCCGCGTCAAAGTCGGCGCGACTGTCATCGCGAACTGACCCGTGCTACGCGGGTGGTGTGCGCGAGCCGTGGTTCACGTGGGCAAACCTGACAACCGCCGTGCGCGTCCTCGCGTGCATCGTGATCTTCGCGTACGCCGGGGTCGAACATGACGAGCAGTGGAACTACATCGGTCTCGGCGCGTACTGGGCGCTCGACGTGCTCGATGGGTTCCTCGCGCGTGCGCTCGATCAAGAGACGCGGCTCGGCGCGCAGATGGACATCCTCGGCGACCGCCTGCTCGTCGCCTTCTTCTACCTGAACTTCGTCGCGCTCCATCCGGGTCTGATCGTCCCTGTCGCGATGTTCCTGTTCCAGTTCATGGGCATCGATCACTACCTGTCGAATCAGTTCATGCGCTGGCCGATCAAGAGCCCGAACTACTTCTACGCGATCGATCGCACGATCTGGGCGTGGAACTGGTCGCCGGCGGGCAAGCTCCTCAACAGCGGAGTCGTCACCGCGGTGATCGTGCTGACGAAATCGGCGCTGTGGAGCTCGCTCGTGTGCGGCGCGATCATCGCGGTCAAGATCGTCTCGGCGATTCGCATGCGCGCGCTGCCGGATCCGGAAGCGCGCTGGAAGCCGTCGTCAGAGGTCTAGCGGCGGCGGCGAGCAGCAGCAGTGCCGGGCCATGCCGCGTCTGACCTCCACTGGATCCGTGGACTTGGCGCGCACCGGCGACGGGGGTAGCCGGGGTCTTTCGTAGGCCGAGCTGCAAAGTCGTCGTTGCAGCGTCCTCGTCGGGAGTGCACGATGGGCCGTCCGAATGACGGAGCACTTCCTCGCGATGTTCGGCCTGTACGGGGGCACGCTGATCTACTGCTTCGTCGCGGGCCTCATCCCGGTCGTCAACACCGAGCTGTTCCTGATCGGGATCTCGATGTGGGCCGTGCGATCGCCCGCGCAGCTCCCCGCGATCGTGCTGCTCGGTGCTGTGGGACAGATGTCCGCGAAAGTCATCCTCTACTACGCTGGGCTTGGCATGTTCGAGTTGCCGCGCGGGCGCATGAAGGCGCGGATCGAGAAGGCGCGCGTGCGGATGGAGAAGTGGCAGCGCCGGCCGTATCTCGTGTTCGCGATCAGCTCGTCGGTCGGCTTGCCGCCGTTCTATCTGGTCAGCATCGCCGCCGGCGCGCTGCGGATTGGATTTCGGGCATTTTGCGTGATCGGTCTCGCCGGCCGGATCGTGCGGTTCGCGGTCCTCGTCTCGATTCCCTGGGTCACTTGCTAGGTTCCCCGGTTATGCTCGCGGCATGCGGCCTCTGCCCATGCTCGCCGTGTGCTGCGCTGCCTCGGTGGCAAGCGCCGCGCCCGCGCTGACGTCGCAGAGCGATCCACATCCCGGAATCCACAGCGAGATCTGGACCGATAACGCGGTCCCCGTGACCTTGCACCTGATCCGCATCGATCTGACCTCGGCCGAGATCGCGCTCTACGCCACCAAGCAATCGCAGGGCGGCATCACGACGAGCGCGTACGCGACGCAGGTGACCGCGCAGGTCGCGATCAACGGCGATTCGTTCTCCGCCGCGGGATACGTGCCCCATGGCCTCGCGATGGGCGACTCCGATCCGTGGTCGAACACCGCCGACGATGGCGCCACGGCGGTGATGTACTTTCGCCGCGTCGGCGAGCGAACGTTCGTCGACATCTCACCGCCCGAAGAGATCGTCACGGTCGCGCAGCTTCCGGACGGCACGGAAGGCGTGATCTCCGGGAGGCCGCTGCTCGTGCGCAGCGGTGTCGTCGAGGCGCCGGGCTGCAATGATCCGGTCACGCTCGCATGCCAGCGCGCGCCGCGTTCTGCGATCGGCGTCTCGGCGGATGGGACCAAGCTGTGGCTCGTCGCGGTCGACGGTTGGCAGAGCACGTCGCTCGGGATGCAGGCCCATGACGTCGGTGTGTTCCTCCAGGCGCGCGGCGCGGCGATGGCGATGGCGCTCGACATCGGGAGCTCGTCGACGCTCGTGCTCGACGGCAACGTCGTCAATCGTCCCTCGGACGGCGTCGAACGCACCGTGGCAAATCACCTCGCGATCAAGTACGGATCGCTGCCGAAGGGGCAGCTCGTCGGGTTCGTCTGCAAGCACGATGTTTTCGGATGCCCGAACAGCCCGCGGATCATGCCGAATTCGACCGTGACGCTCGACGACGGCCGCAAGATGCTGAGCGACGCCACGGGATTCTATGACTTCCCGGCCGTCACCCAGCGCCTCGCTTGCGTGGACGTCAAGAAGACCGGCTTCGTGACGAAGCACCAGTGCGCACAAGTGTCTGCAGTCAACCCACCGACCTATAACTCGGTCGCGATGTGGGAAGGCACGAACCCGCCCGACGCAGGGGTCGGCGATGGGGGCATGGTCGTCGACGCGCGGCAGTTCGGAATCGTCGACGCGGGCAACGGCGACGCCGGCTTTCCAAGCCAGGGCGGCGGCGGTGGTTGCTGCGAAGCAGGTCGCGATCGGCCCTGCCTGCCGCTCTTCGTGTTCGTCGCTTGGTTCCTGGTACGCCGTCGCGGTACAAAGGGCTAAGTACGTGAGCCAAGTCCACACGCAGCTTCTTACCGACGATGCCAGTGGCATGCTGCTCGAGCGCAGCTTCCGCCTGCGCGTGGTCGGCGGGCCCGATCAGGGCAAAGAGCACATGCTCGACGAGGGCACGACGATGGTCGGCACGCACGCCGATAACGACCTCGTGCTCACCGACGCAACCGTTTCGCGGTACCACCTCGAGATCCGCGTGCGGCGTGATGGCATCGAGATCCGCGATCTCGACACGACGAACGGCACCAAGCACGGCGGCGCGCGCGTCGGCCAAGTCGTGCTGTCGGGCGCGGCGCGGCTGCGGCTCGGCAAGCACACCGAGGTCGACGTCGAGCCGATCGATACGAGCGTCGAAGTGGGCGAATGGCCCAGCGATCGCTTCGGCGAAGTGCTCGGCACGACGCAGCCGATGAAGCGGCTGTTCGGACTCCTCGCGAAAGCCTCGCCGACCGAAGCGACGATCCTGCTACAGGGCGAGACCGGCACCGGCAAAGAAGCGATCGCAGAAGCGGTTCACAAGATGAGCCGGCGCGCGAAAGGGCCGTTCGTCGTCGTCGATTGCGGCTCGATTCCGCACGAGCTGATCGCGTCCGAGCTGTTCGGACACGCGAAGGGCAGCTTCACCGGCGCGAGCGGCGACAAACAGGGTCTGATCGAGGCCGCCAACCACGGCACGCTGTTCCTCGACGAGATCGGCGAGCTCGCTCTCGACCTGCAACCCCAGCTCCTGCGCGTGCTCGATCGCCGGCAGGTTCGCCGCGTCGGCGAGACGCAATCGATCGACGTCGACATTCGCGTGATCGCCGCGACGCACCGCGACCTGCGCGCGATGGTCAAGGCCGGTCAGTTCCGAGAGGATCTATATTATCGCCTCGCGGTCGTGGCGACGGCCGTGCCACCGCTGCGCGACCGCAAAGCCGACATTCCAGCACTCGTCGAGTGGTTCGCCGAGAAGATGGGCCGCGGCAGCTTCGCGCAATCCGCCGCACTGCTCGATCAGCTGCAGCGCCACGACTGGCCCGGGAACGTCCGCGAGCTGCGCAATGTCGTCGAGCGCGCGTTGTCGCTCGGTGCCGCGGCGCTCGTCGATATCGGCGACGGCGCCCGGAGCGCGCCCGCGGCTGCCGGTGAGGAAGGCGCGCAGAAGCGGCCGTCGAATCCCGACGTGCTCGAGCTGCCGTTCAAGGAAGCGAAGGCCCAGCTCGTCGAGGCGTTCGAGCGCGATTACCTGGTCGCTCTGCTCGCGCGTCACCACGGGAATATCTCGCGCGCCGCGGCCGAAGCCGGCATCGATCGCAACTACATCCATCGCCTCGTCAAGAAGTACAACCTCGAAGTCGATCGAGGCTAATGCGCCGCTGGATCGTCGCGGCTGCGGTCGTGATCGCGGGCGTCGCGTGCAAAGGCAAGTCGCCGGCCGCCAAGCACGATGCCGCGGTCGTCGAGATGGACTGGTTCGAGTGCGAATCCGCGCTGCGCAAGGCGCCCGCCGCGAGCGAGACCGCGCGCGTCGACACGATCCTCGCCGGATGTCACGTCTGCGGTGACTGGACCCCGATCCTGCAGTGGAGCAAACCGCAGACCGAAGGCGGGCCGACGCGGCTCGCAATCGAGGGCGCGATGCTCGCGTGCAAGGGTTATTGCGATGCCAACGCCAAGCAGCGGTTCCTCGGCACGCTCGATAACGCGCGCGGTGCGGACGTCACCACGCCGTGGCGATGGCTCGGCGAGATGTGCAAGGCCGACGTCAGCGCGGTTCCCGATCCACGTTACATGAGTGGGCCGTACTTCGCGCTCGATCGAGTGGCGCGTGCGGTCGCGGCGCATGGCGGCGACCCGGCGAAGCTCCTCGGCAAGATCGAGATCGCGCTGCCGGCGGTGACGATGACCGGCATCGGGCCCGCGCTGCCGATCTTCGATGCGGGTGGGCGCGTCATCTCAGCGCCGCGCCACCACGTCTCGCTGATCGGCGATCAGATCTATGCCGGCGAGCTGCCGCGCGCCCACCTCGATGCTTCCGGGGTCCATGTCGAATCGGGACCGGAGCCCTACCCCGGTCACGTGATCACCACCGACAAGCTAAAGGCCGCATGGCCCGGCGAACCGCAACCGAGCGTCGCGATCCTCGCCTCGCGAGCTACGCCTGCGCAGCAGCTCGTCACGCTGATCAGCGCCGGCGGCGAGCACGTCGACTGGTATCTCGTGGTCGACACCGGTGGCGGTCCGGAGGGCTGGATCCTACCCAGCGTGATCCCCGTGCGGCTGGGGGCGAGTGCCAAGGACGTGATCTCGGTGCGTCCGGAGACCACCGTCGAACAATTCGCCGCCGAGCTCGCCAAGCAGCACGCCGCACGCGTCGGCGTCGCGGTGGCCAAGTAATCAGCGACGCTTCTGGGTCGCGAGGGAGGCCAGCCGCTTGCGTCTCGCCGCGCGCTGCGCGTCATCGAGCAGGCTCTCCGGATCGAACGATCCGGAATCTCCCGGCTGAACGTCCGCAGCCTCGTCGCGAATCCCCTTCGCCTCGAACGAGATCACCATGCTCGGATCGGAGAATCGCTTGGTCTCGTCCTCGTCCCTGCCTCGCTGAGCGGCCTCGACCTGCGTCACCGCGCGAAACACACCGCTCGCATCGAGCAGCGGCTCGTCGAGCGCCTCGTCCGCGACGCCGGGGCCGAACGCGGGCTTCAGCGTCGACAACTTGGGCGGTGCCGCGGATTTCTTCGGCGGCGGCGGTGGTGGCTTCGCCCGCGATGGTTTCGCCTGCGCCTTCGGAGTCGGCTTCTTCTTCGTGGCCATGACGTTCCTTTCGGGACTACGACGTGGAAGGGTGCTCGTCTCGGACCGATCGTAACTCCACTCGTGCGACGAAAGTGCGATTCCACGCCCTCCGTGCACGAATAGAATGCCCACGCTGGCTTACCCGGTTGACTAGTGTAGGTCTCTGCATAGATCGTCTAGGGGCGCTTCATGAGTACCGCCAGCTACGACGTCGTCGTGATCGGCGGAGGTATCACCGGCGTCGGGATCGCGCGTGAAGCCGCGTTGCGCGGGCTCAAGGTCGTGCTGTTCGAGAAGGGCGACTACGCCTCCGGCACGTCCTCGAAGTCGAGCAAGATGATCCATGGCGGGCTGCGCTACCTCGAGCACGGCGAGATCGGCCTGGTGTTCGAATCTGTTTCGGAGCGGCGAGTCCAGACGCGCGTCGCGCCGCACCTCGTTCGGCCGCTGCCGTTCCTGATCCCGATCTATCAGGGCGTCAAGCCCGGGTTCGAGGTCATGAACGTAGGCCTGTGGATCTACGACTCGCTCGCGCTGTTCCGCGCGCCGCGCATGCACAAAGCGTTTCGCGGGACCAAGGCGGCGCTTGCACTCGAGCCGCAGCTCCGGCCCGAAGGCTTGCGCGGCGTGCTCGAGTACTACGACTGCGCGACCGACGATGCGCGCCTCGTGCTCGAGAACGCGATCGATGCGACCGCGCTCGGTGCCGAGTGCCACACGTACACCGAGGTCGTTCATTTCGAACGCGCGCCGAACGCGCGCATCACCGGGGTCAGGGTCCGCGACCGGTTATCCGGCAAGACGTGGACGGTCAATAGCCGCGCGGTCGTGCTCGCCGCCGGCGCCTGGACCGACGAGATGATCCGTCGCTTCGAGATTCCGCTCGAGCGGCCGCTGCTGCGCCGTACCAAGGGCGTCCACATCGTGCTGCCGCGAGAACGCCTGCCGCTGGCGCGCGCGATCACGCTGATCTCGCCGGTCGATGGCCGCGTGATGTTCGCGATTCCGTGGCGCGAGCGCACGGTCCTGGGCACGACCGACACCGACTTCACCGGCACCGCCGACGAGGTCGCAGCGGACGCCGGCGACGTCAAGTACCTGTGCGAGAGCGGCAACGGCTACTTCCCCGGCGCAAACCTGACGACGAGCGACGTGATCGCGACGTGGGCCGGGCTGCGTCCGCTGATCGCGCCTCGCGAGAACGTCGACGAGTCCGAGGTCTCGCGCGAGCACGAGGTGTTCACGCGTCCCGATGGCCTCGTGATCATCGCGGGCGGCAAGCTGACAACGTATCGCCGGATGGCACACGAAGCCGTCGCCAAGACGCTGCACCTCCTCAGGGAGCTCGGCACCGATGAAGGACTGCACGTCACGCGCGTCAAGACCAAGGATCGGCCGCTCCCCGGCGCCGTCGGGATCGAGACGAAAGACCTCGAAGGCGTCGCCAAGATCGGCCGCCGCTTGATGGACGAGATGCAGCTCGACGTCGACACGGCGACCCACCTGTGCGGCGTCTACGGATCGCGCGCGATCGAGATCGGCACCGCGATCACGGCGGATCGTGCGCTCGGCGAGCGCCTCGATCACGAGCTGCCGTACGTGTGGGCCGAGGTCGACTTTGCCGCGCGCCACGATCTCGCGCGCACGGTCGAGGACGTGCTCGCGCGTCGCGTTCCGTTGCTGCTCGTGTCTCGCGATCAGGGCCTCGGCGTTTGTGACCGCGTCGCGGCGCGCCTCGGCGCGATCTTCGACTGGGACGACGCGACGCGATCCGCGATGATCGACGAGTACAAGGCGGAGGTCGCCCTGAGCCGCCGCTGGCGAGCAACGGGCGGCGTTTGACCCACAGCTTCATCGCCGCGCTCGGTCTCTACGGCGGAACCTTCGTGATCGCGTTCGTCGCCGGGATGTTTCCGATCATCTCGATCGAGGTGTTCCTCGTCGGGCTTGCGGTCTACGACGTCGCGCCGATCACGCTCGCGGTGCTGATCCCGATCGCGGCGGTCGGCCATCAGATCGCAAAAACGATCTGCTACTACGCCGGCGCGGGCGCGCTCGAGCTGCCACGCGGCCGCGTGAAAGTGCAGATCGAGAAGGCGCGCGAGCGGATCGATCGGTGGAACAAGCAGCCCAACATCATCATGGCGCTGGGCGCGTCGTTCGGCCTACCGCCGATGTACTTGCTCGCGTTCATCGCGCGCCCGCTGATGCGCATGAGCTTCGTGCGGTTCACGATGATCTGCTTCATCGGCCGCATCCTGCGATACGCGACGCTCGCCGCGATCCCGCTGGTGTTCTAAGGCAGCTTGACCGGTGCGGCTTCGGGATGTGCCTCGCCATCGACGGCGCCGCGGCCGAGCTGACCGTGATCGTTCTTGCCCCAACAGCCGATGCGATCTTCGACGATCGCGCACGCGTGCGCGGTTCCAGCCGCGAGCAGGCTCGAGCCCGCTGCACCTGCAATCGTCGTCACGACGCGCTTCTTGCCGTCGCCGGTCCAGCACTTGACGGCGCCCTCGGTCGACCGCGCGCAATGATCGGAGACGAGGTCGAGCTTCGCGAGCTCGGGCCACGGTGCGTCGGCCTTGCAGGCGTTGCCGCCGTCGAGACACTGCAGCTTGCCCGTCGCCGTGACGACGCAAATGCCATCTACCGAGAACGCGAGGTGGCGTGCCGCGGGCAACTTCAACGTTTCGAGTACGAGATCGTGTTTCTCGGGCTTCACCGCCGGTTTTGCGGCGGGCTTGGTCACGGTCTTCGGAGCCTTGCTCGGCTTCTTGCCCTTCACGGGCTTCGCCGGCTGCTTCGGAACGGCCTTCATTGGCTTGGCCTCCGGCTTCGCTGCCTCGACCGCACTCGCACACAGCGGCTTGCCGCCGACGCACTGGACGACGCCGCTCGCGAGCCGCGCACACAGCGTGCTGCCGGTGCTCGCGATCTCCGCGGCATTCGCGATGGCGGTTCGCACCGGTTCGCCGTCGCCGCCGATGTAGTAGACGCCGCCGTCGTCGCGCAGCGCGCCATTGGCGCCGAGCGCGATCACGTGATCGAGACCGACGACGGGCGTCGGCCCGCGAAACTCGATCGCACCTCCGTCGGCGCGGATCCGGCCCTTCGCGGTGATATCGCCCCAGCACACGAGCGAGTCATCGGCGACCGTCGCGCAACCCGCGGCACCTTGGCCGAACACGCGCATCGCGTTCGTGACGCCGGGTACCGCGGTCGGTCCTGCCGCGATCTGCTTCTTGCCGACGCCGATCTTGCCCCAGCATGCGATCGAACCGTCGTCGAGCAGCGCGCACGCATGCGCCGCTCCGAAGGCGATGTCCTCGATGCCCCTGAGCTTCGGCGTCACGGGCGTGGCCGCATCGGTCTGCCCGCCATCGCCGAGCTGACCAAACCCGTTCGCGCCCCAGCACCGAACCGTCTTGTCGGACATCACCGCGCACGTCGAGGCTCCCGCGGCGACCAGCTTCTTGACGGTCGGCTTGGCCGCCGCCTGCGGCGCGTCGATCTCGACGGCATCGCGGATCGCGGCATCGATCGGGCGAGCCGCGGCGTCGCCGGCGGCAGGCGGCGTCTCCTTGTGCCCGCACGCGACGAGTAGCGCGAGCGCGGCCAGCGCCTTCATCGCATCCTCTCGACGAGGCGCAGATCGATCCGCGCGAGCAGCGTCCGGACACGCTCCGCCATGTCTTCGAACTCGGTCAGCTTCGACGCTTGCCCGAGCTTCGTCGCGAAGTTCATGACGCGGATGAGGTACGTGAACAGATTGCCCTCCTCGTGCTCGATCCCGTGCTTCTCGACGAACTCGAGGAACCCCAAGCCACCGTCCTCGAGCTGCGCCCACACGTTCTTGAACTTCTTGCCGCCGTGGAGCTCGGGGTGCGTGACCTTGCCCGAGAACTCCTGATGAATCAGCTCGATCTTCGTCAGCGGGCGCGGATGCTCTTTCTCCCACAGGATCTCGACGTCTTCCCACGTGATCGAGGAGTTCTCTTCGCGCAGCTCGCGGAGCTTCGCGCGCATCCACAGCTTCTTTTCGTCCTCGCCTTTGCGATCGATCACCCGCTGCACGATGTCGTTGTCGATCAGATATTCGACCAGCTCGCGCAGCTCGACGTAATCGAGCTGGTGATTGAACAACACGTAGAAGATGAACATGCCATCCATGCCTTGGAGCTCGCGGATCATCTCGCCGGAGACCTGCTGGCCATGCTCGTCGAGCACGCCGATCGCGCGCATGTTGTCGACGAGAAAAGCGAGCGCCTTGTGCAGATCGCGCCGCTCGCGATCGGTCAGCAGGAGGTTGTCGATCACCGTGACGATGTCGAGTCGCATCGAAGGCGGCAGCGACGCCTCGGCCTCCGCCATCCGCGTCTCCGCCTCGGTACCGGGCAGCTTCGCCTCCGTCAGATCCGGAAGGCCGATCGCGAGCACTTGCTCGGCGGTGATCTTCGTCTTGCTGCGCAGCTCCGCGGGCTCGCCGCGCACGAGCTCGGCGTGGACCTCGGGCGTCCACACGATGTCGCCGTTGCGCTGCGCGTCGCTGCGCGCACGGTTGTAGACGCCCTTCTTGACCTTCTCGACATCGTACGCCGGCCGCTTCGCCGCGTCCTTGAGCTCCTTCTTGAGATCTTTCACGATCTCTTCGGGCGCGAGCGTGATCGCGAGACCGCGATCGTCGAACTGCGGCCGCCCTGCCCGGCCTGCCATCTGGTGATACTCGGCGGCGGTGACGAGGCGCGGCTCCTTCTTGATGAACTTGCGCAGCGCGGGAAACACGACGGTGCGCGCCGGCAGATTGATCCCCGCGGCGATCGTCTCGGTCGAAACCACGAACTTGATCAGCCGCTCGAGCGCGAGCTGCTCGACGAGCTGTT
>JAQBQF010000028.1 GCA_028287115.1 Myxococcales bacterium | reverse complement strand
CGCTCGTCGATGCGTATGCCGCGGCACTGCCGAAGTTCACTCACCAGGCGGACGCACTGCCGCTGATGCTCGTGATGGCGCGCGTGATCGAGAAAGAGCAGGGCGATATCGATCGCGCGCTCGAGATGAACCGCCAGATCCTCGCGATCGACGAGCACAACGAGCAAGCGCTCGATGCCCTGGAACGACTGTTCCTCGGAAAAGGCGGCTTCGAAGAGCTGCTAAAGGTCTACGAGAAGAAGCTCGATCTGACGAACGACCCGGACGAGCGGATCGCGATCCAGTCGAAGATCGGTCAGCTCTACGAGGACGAGGTCAAGGACGACAAGAAGGCCGTCGCCGCATACCAGGCGATCCTCGACGCGGTCGGGGACGAGCCACGCGCGCTGTCTTCGCTCGATCGGATCTACGTCCGGAACTCGCAGTGGAAAGAGCTCGCCGACGTGCTCGGCCGTCAGCTCACGATCATCGGCCCGGACGACAACCGCGCCGCACACGTCGAGCTGAAGTTCCGGCTCGGCCAGCTCAAAGAGAAGTACCTGAGCGACGACAACGGCGCGATCGACGCCTATCGCGACATCCTCGACATCGACGTCGGTAACCCCAAGGCGCGCGGCGCTCTCGAGACGAAGCTCTCCGACGACAAGCACAAGCTCGTCGTCTCGGCGATCCTCGAGCCGGTCTACGAGCAGCTCCAGGAGTGGGGCGCGCTCGTCGGCGTCCACGAGATCCAGCTCGCGGTCGAGAAAGACCAGCTACGGCGAAGCTCTCTCTTGCTCCGGATCGGCGAGTTGCAGCGCACGAAGCTGCTCGACGCCGAGAAGGCGTTCGACGGCTACGCACGGGCGTTCAAGGAAGATCCGTCGACCGAAGCCGCCAAGGAGCAGCTCGAAGGCCTCGCGCCGCTCACCGAAGAAGGCTGGGCGCGGCTCGTCAAGCTGTTCGAAGACGCGCTCGCAAAGGCCGAGAAGGACAAAGGCTTCGATCCGAAGCTCGCCCACGAGCTCGCGACAACCGTCGCGCGCAACTACGAAGACCGCCTCGGCAACAGCGCGAAGGCCGTCGACTACTACAAGAAGGCGCTCACGATCGAGCAAGATGACCTCGGTGCACTGTCCGCACTCGAGGCGATCTTCACGCGCGACGAGAAGTATCCCGACCTGCTCGAGATCTATCGCCGGCGCATCGACATCGCACAGGAGCCCGACGAGCGGCTCGAGTTCTTGTTCCGCTCGGCACAGATCCACGAAGAGATGCTCGCGACGCCTGAAGAGGCGATCGGCATCTATCAGGAGATCCTCGGCCAGGCACCCGATGACCTCAAGGCGTTGCGCGCTCTCGACCGGCTCTATGTCGGTCGCCAGGCGTGGCGCGATCTCGGCGACAACATCAGCCGTCAGCTGACGCTCGTCGAGCAGCCGTACGAGCAGGTCGCTCTGCTCGTTCGCCTCGCGCAACTGCGAGAGACGCACCTCAACGAGACCGCCGCGGCCGTCGAGACGTACCGCCAGGTGCTCGAGCACGAGGACCAGAACCGCGATGCCGTCTCCGCCCTCGAGCGGCTGATCAGCAACGCCGAGCACGAAGTCACGATCGCGAACATCCTCGAGCCGATCTACAAGTCGCGCGGCGAGTGGACCAAGCAGATCGGCGTCTACGAGATCATGGCGAAGCACGCCTTCGATCCGAAGCGCAAGATCGAGCTGCTTCACCAGATCTCCGAGCTGCACGAGATCGGCGGCGACAACGCCGAGTCCGCGTTCGCGACGTACGCGCGCGCGATGCGCGAAGACCCACGTAACGAGTCGACGCACACGCAGCTCGATCGCTTGGCCCGTGGCCTCGACAAGTGGCCGCAGGTCGCCGAGCTCTACGATACGGTCGCGAACGAAGCGCAGGACGACGATCTGAAGGTCGCGCTGCTGTTCCGCCGCGCGCAGATCCAAGAGAACGAGCTCCGCGAAGACAAGGCGGCGGTCGAGACCTACGAGCGGATCCTCAAGGCCGCGCCGCAGACCGTCGAGGCCGCGACCGCGATCCAGACGATCCATGAGCGTACCGGCGATTGGCCGAAGCTCGTCGACATGCTGCGCCGCAAGGCCGAGATCCTGCACAACGTGGACGAGCGCAAGGCGCTGCTGTTCCGCTGCGCGCAGATCGAGGAAGAAGTCCTCGGCAACGCCGACGCCGCGATCGCAGCATTCCAGCAAGTCCTGTCGATCGACGATGTCGACATGGTCGCGATGGACGCGCTCGAGCGCCTCTACGTCCGTCTCGCGCGGTGGGAGCCTCTCAAGGACGTCTACGCGAAGAAGGCCGATCTCGCCGAAGATCCGGACGACAAGAAGCGGATGCTCTACGTGCTCGCGCAGGTCTACGACCGCGAGCTCGGCGATGTCGCCAAGGCGATCGAGACCTACCAAGGCATCCTCGATCTCGACGCGGACCAATTGCCCGCGATCCAGTCGCTCGACCGGCTCTATGGTCAGGCCGAGCGCTGGTACGACCTCCTCGGCAACCTCGAGCGCCAAGTCGAGCTCGCGGAGACCACGGGCGAGACCGTCGCGCTCAAGTACCGCATCGGCCACCTGTGGCAGATCCGGATGTCCGACGTCGCGCGCGCGATCGAGAGCTATCGCGAAGCGCTCGAGATGGATCCGTCACACGCCGAGACGTTGTCGGCGCTCGACGGCCTCGTCAAAGGCAAGATCGAGCCGGTCATGGCGGCTCGCGTGCTCGAGCCGATCTACGACGCTGCCGGCGACTACGCCAAGCTCGTCGACGTCCTCGAGGTGATGGTCACGAACAACGACGACCCGCATGCGCGCGTCGATCTGTTGCACCGGATCGCGAAGTACCACGAGCAGATGATCGGTAACGCGCACGCCGCGTTCGACGCGTACGCACGTGCGCTGCGCGACGATTCCGGTAACCAGCTCACGCTGGGCCACATCGAGCGGCTCGCGGAGATCACCGGCACGTGGGAACCGCTCGCGAAGCTCTACGAGGCGGAGAGCACCAAGTCGCTCGATGTTCCGCGGCAGGTTGATCTGCTGACCCGGCTCGCACGCGTGTGGGAGCAGGAGCTCGGCGACGTTCCGAAATCGATCGGCACGTATCGCAAGATCCTCGACGTCGAGTACGACAACAAGCCGGCCGTGCTCGCGCTCGATCGGCTCTACACGGGCACGCAAGCGTGGCCGGAGCTCACGGAGATCCTCCGCCGCGAGATCCAGCTCGCGAGTGGCGATGCTGAGATCGCCCAGCTCCAGTTCCGGTTGGGCCAAACTCTCGAGACGCAGCTCGGCGATCGCAAGAGCGCCGTCGATACGTATCGCGAGATCCTGACGACGCACCCGACCCACGAGCAGACGACCGCTGCACTCGAGCACATGTTCCACGCGGGACATCTCCAGCTCGAGATCGGCAACGTCCTCGAGCCGCTCTACGAAGCAGCGGGTGAGTTCCACAAGCTGCACGCGATCCACGAGGTCCAGCTCGGCAAGCTGACCAGCAGCCCGGATCGCCAGGCGATGTATCAGCGGCTCGCGGAGCTCGCCGAGGCGAAGCTGTTCGATGCGCAGAAGGCGTTCCACTGGTGGTGCGAGGCCCTCGTCGAGGATCCGCGCTGGGAGCGCGCGCTCGAAGAGTCCGAGCGCCTCGCCGGCGATACAGCGGCTTGGGAAGAGCTCGTCGGGGCGTACACGCGCGCACTCGAGCGAGCAAAGGACAAAGAAGTTCAACGCCAGACGCTGCTGCGGATGGCGCGGGTGTTCGAGTACGAGCTGCAAGACCCGGCGCGCGCGGTCGAGACGCACCTGCGCGTGCTCGAGCTCGAGCCGAAAGACGCCGATGCGCTCGCCGCACTCGACCGGCTCTATCTCAACGCCGGCATGTACGACGACCTCGCCGAGATCCTCAAGCGCCGCATCGAACTGGTGCAGGATCCCGACGAGCAGCTCGAGCTGTACTTCCGTCGCGGTGCGATCTTCGCCGACGCGCTCGGCGATCTCGATCAAGCGCTCAAGTGCTACACGGCCGTGCTCGAGCAAGAGAGCCGCAACCGCCGCGCGCTCGAAGCAATCGAGAGCATCCACTTCCGTCGCACCGAGTGGCAGAAGCTGTTCGATACCTACGAGAAGTTGATCGACGTCGCCGAAGCCGATGCCGAGATGGCCGACATCTATGCACGGATGGCGCGGATCGCGTCCGAGGCCCTCAACTCCGAAGACAAGGCCAGCGAGCTGTGGTCGCGCGTCCTCGATATTCGCGGCGAAGACGCCCAGCCGCTGCAAGCCCTCGCCGAATTGGCCGAGCGCCGGCAGAAGTGGGACGAGCTCGTCGAGATCATCGAGCGTCAGGTCGCGGTCGCGCACGGCGATCAAGATCAGATCGTCCTCTACAAGCGGCTCGGCCGCGTGTGGGAAGAGAAGCTCTCGCGCGAGCGCAACGCCCTCGACGCGTGGCTCGCCGCCGATCGGATCGACGGCCATGACCTCGAGACGCTGCGCTCGCTCGCGCGTCTGTATCGCTCGACGCAAGCCTGGGACGAGCTGTCGCAGACGATCCGCCGGATCATCGATGCGGGTCAGCTCTCGGGCGAAATCTCCGAGACCGAGACCATCGAGCTCTATGGCCAGCTAGGTCAGCTCGAGGGCGACGTGCTCGGCCGCGTCGACGAAGCGGTCGATGCGTGGCGCAAGGTCATCGCGATCGATCCGTCGGACTTCAAGGCGCTAGGGGCTCTCGAGAACCTGTTCGTTCGCGAAGGCCGGTGGGAAGAGTCGATCGACGTGCTCGAGAAGCGCGCGCTCGTCCTCGATGACGAGGTCCAGCGCCGCGACACGCTGCTGCAAGCCGCCTCGACGTGGGAAGAGAAGGTCGAAGACCTCACCCGCGCCGCGCAAGTCTACGAGCGGGTTCGCGCGTCGGATACGTCCAATCAGACGGCGTCCGAACGCCTCGAAGCGATCTATCGCCAGCAATGCAAGTGGACCGAGCTCGTCGAGATCTTGCTCGAGCGGTCGGAGATCGTCCCCGATGTCGGCCTGCAGATCTCGCTCCTCAATCAGGTCGCGAAGATCTACGAGACCGAGATCGGCGATCAGGAGAGCGCGTTCTATGTGTTGCAGGCCGCGTTCAAGCGCGACTACGCACACGACGAGACCGCGAACGAGCTCGAGCGCCTCGCCACGGCGACCAACCGCTGGCAGGAATTGCTCGACGAGTACACGAACCGCGTCAACGAGCTCGAGCGCGAGGATCGCGGCGCGGCCGGCGACCTGTGGGTCAAGATCGGTCGCTGGTACGGCGAGCACCTCTCGCACCTCGAGTACGCGATTCACTCGGTGCAGCAAGCGCTGCGGATCGATCCGGCTCACACCGGCGCGCTCTCCGCGATCGCCGACCTGCAGCGCAAGCGCGGTAGCTGGGGCGAGCTGATCGAGACGCTACAGCGGCACGCCGCCGTCGAGCCGACGGCCGAGAAGAAGACTGACCTCTATATCCAGCTCGCCGAGCTCCTCGAGCGGCAGATGCAAGACGTCGGCGGCGCGGTCCACGCCTATCAGCAGGCGATGATCCACGATCCGGCGAGCAAGACGGCGCTGACCGCGCTCGATCGGCTGTATCGCCGCACCGAGCAGTGGGAGCCGCTGATCGACGTGCTGAGCAAGCGCGCCGATGCCTCGACGGAAGAAGCCGAGATCGTCAAGTTCCGGCTCGAGATCGGTCAGATCTGGGACCTCCGGCTGTTCGACGCCGGTCAATCGATCGCGGCGTACCAGCAGGTGCTCCACGTCGATCCGACCAACATGGTCTCGCTGCGCGCCCTCGAAGGCCTGTACGAGAAGACCAACCAGTCCGAGAAGTACCTCGAAGTCCTCGAGGCACAGCTCGATGCATCGCCTTCGGACAACGAGCAAGTCTCGCTGTACGAGCGCATGGCGGCCGCGTGGGAAGAGCGGTTCGGCAAGCTCGACCGCGCCGCGGAATCACTCGAGAAGATCGTCGCGATCGATAGCCGCAACTACAGCGCCTATCGCGAGCTCGCTCGCCTGTATCAACAGGCCGGCAAGTGGGAAGCGCTCGTCGAGACCTATCGCAATCACATCATGGCGACCTCCGATAAGGAGACTCGCGTTGATCTGTATATCGCGATGGGCATCACGTACGACGCGAACCTCGGCGACGTCGATCGTGCGGTCGAGGCGTACTCTGAAGTCCTCGGGCTCGATCAAGACGAGCCTCGGGCGCTCGACGCACTCGGTCGCCTCTACGAGAAGATCGGCGAATGGGAGCGCGCGGTCGACGCGATGGGCCGCATGGTCCAGCTGACCGAGGACACCCGCAAGCAGGTCGATCTGTTCTGGCGGATGGGCAAGATCCAGTACCACCAGCTCCAGGACGCCGACTCCGCCGAGGCGAACTTGCTCCGCGGTCTCGCCCTCGATCAGGCACACGTGCCGTCGATGGAAGCGCTGACGAAGCAGTATTCGGATCGCGGTGACTGGCTCAAGGCCGCCCAGATGATGGTGCGCGCCGAGAGCTACACGCCGGTCGCCGTCGACAAGGTCCGCCTGCTGTTCGAGGCCGCCTCGATCTACCAGCACAAGCTGAACCAGGACGATCAGGCCAAGCAGCTCTACGCCGCCGTGATCTCGCTCGATCCGGAGCACGTCGAAGCAGGCAAGCCGCTGGCCGACCTCTACTTCGACGCGCAGGACTGGCAGAGCCTCTCGCCGGTCATCGACATGCTGTCGCGCAAGGTCGGGCAACTGCGTGCCGATCCGCGCGAGCTCAACGAGCTCTACTATCGCGCCGCGAAGTGCGCGTCCGAGCTCGGCGACTTCCAGCGCGCGCTCGGCTACTACAAGGCCGCGTACGATATCGATTCGACGTATCTGCCGACGCTCGTCGGCCGCGCAGACCTGCTCTTCAAGATGCAGGACTGGGACAACGCCGGAAAGATCTACCAGACGATCCTCGTCCAGCATCGCGACGGTCAGGACGAAGCGGACGTCGTCCGCATCTACAACCGCCTCGGTATGGTTCGGCAGGCCCTCGGTGAGCGCAAGAAGGCGCTCAACATGTTCGAGAAGGCCCTCGAGATCGATCCGACGCACCGCGACACGCTGCAGGCCGTCATCGATCTGCAACAGCAGACCGGCGACTGGGAAGCGGTCGTTCACGCCAAGCGCGGCCTCATGCAGAGCGCGCAGCCCAAGGAGAAGGTCCAGCTGCTCTCCGAGATCGGCGCGATCTACTACGAGAAGCTACAGAATCCACAGAAGGCCACCGCCGGCTTCCTCGAGGCCCTCGAGGTCGCACCGGACGATCACCAGCTGCTGCAAAAAGTCCTCGATCTCTACACCGAGACCAAGCAGTGGAAGAAAGCCGTCGAGACGATCGAGCGCTTCGTCGCGCTCGAGGCCGATCCCGTCCGCAAGGGCGCGTACTACCACGCGGCCGCGACGGTCTGCCGCGACGAGCTGAAGTCCCTCGACGAGGCAGTCGACTACTACAACCGCGCACTCGACAGTTATTTCGGAACGCCCGAGAAGCTGTCCGAGGGCATGATCCCGCGCGCGCTCAAGTCGTTCGAAGCGATCGATAAAGTGCTGACGACGAAGCGCGACTGGAAGGCGCAAGAGCGCGCCTACCGCGACATGATCAAGCGGCTGCCGCAAAACCCGACGCCGACGCTCCACAAGCTGCGCGTCGGTCTGCTCGATGGTCTCGGCGAGATCTATCGGTCGCGCCTCAAGCACTACCAGTCGGCGACCCAGGCCTTCGAGCTGTCACAGCAGCTCGATCCTCGGAACGAGCTCCGCGCCGATGGCACGGACCGCGCCGAGATCCTCGCGGAGCTGTATCTCGTCGCCGGTCCGGACTACACGGACAAGGCGGTCGAGCAGCACATGCGCATGCTGCGGAACGAGCCGTTCAAGTACGACTCGTACAAGGCGCTGCGCAAGATCTACATGGACAGCCACCAGTACGATAAGACCTGGTGCGTCTGTAACACGCTCGCCTTCCTCAAGAAGGCCGACCCCGACGAGCTGCAGTTCTACGAGCAGTACAAGCCGCGTGGCCTCGTCAAGGCGAAGAACATGATGTCCCCCGATACGTGGGGCAAGATGGTTCACCCCGACGAGAACCGCTACATCAGCGCGATCTTCGGTGCGTGCTGGCAGGGCGTCGCCGCGATGAAGGCGTTCCCGCACAAAGACTTCGGCATCAAGCGGAAGGACAAGCGCCAGCTCCAGGGCGATCCGCTGATGTTCAGCAAGCTGTTCTATTACGTCGCGCAGGTCCTGAACGTCCCGCTGCCCGAGGTGTTCCTCGTCGAGGACAACAAGCCCGCCGACATCCAGCTCGCGAACTGCATCGAGAAGGCCGAGCTCTGTCCGTCGTTCGTCGTGCGCCCACACTTGCTCCAGGGCAAGAACGAGCGCGAGGTCGCGTTCCTCTCGGCACGCCGGCTGACGTTCATGCGGCCGGAGTACTACCTGAAGATGCTGCTGCCGACGAACACCGAGCTCAAGGTCGTCGTGCTCGCCGCGATCGTGATGGTGCAGCCACGGTTCCCGGTGCCGCCGGATACCGTGCAGCTCGTGCAGCAGTACGTGCCCGAGATGCAGAAGCGGATGCCGCCACACGCGCTCGAGCAACTCGGCGCGGTCGTCCAGCGGTTCATCCAGGCAGCGCCCGAGATCAACCTGGCGAAGTGGGGCCATGCGGCAGATGCGGTCTCGCATCGCGCGGGCTTCGTGGTGTGCGGCGATCTCGAAGTCGCGGCGCGGATGGTCTCGGCGGAGCCGGTCTCCGTCGGTGGCCCGCAGGTGAAGGACAAGATCAAAGAGCTCGTCCTCTACTCGATCAGCGAAGAGTTCTTCGCGGTCCGCGCGCAAATGGGCCTGACCATCGCCGGCTAGATCACCAATGTTCGTGAGCTAGGTGGTGCGCACCGCGCGAGAGCGTATCATCGCGAGGTGGTGACGCAGGCGGTGCGCTACGTCGTCGAGCGGAAGTCATGGTCGCTGCGCTACCACCAGGTCTCCGCGATCAACGAGACCGGCGAGTCGGCGATGTTTGTGCGTGTGCGCAAGACGGCCGAGCCGCAGGACACGATCCTCTTCCGCGACGAGACGCAGGCGCAGCCGATCGTTCGCGTCCTGTCGCGCACGGTGACGTTCGACCACCTCCAATACGAGGTTTTCGCGTGCGACACCGGGCAATCGCTCGGAATATTCGCGAAGGCGTTCGGAACGCCCGGACGCGTGATGTCGTCGGGTTTCGACGAGCTCGGTCAATTCGATGACCGCGAGATCAGGATCGGCGATCGGATCGCCGCAACGATGACGCGCGACCTGATCGAGATCCTTCCAGCGAAGGTCGATCCCCGGTTTCTGCTCGCACTGGCGTTGCTGCGACCATTTCGCCAGATGTGGGTTTCCACCACTCGCACGAACGGTTGGCGCCGGCGCTGGGCCTAGCTGCCCTTTATGCCCGAGATCTCGATGTGCGGCGCCGCCGACGGATCTTTGGCGCGGTCGGTTAGCCGTTCGTCGGGCCGCTCCACTCGCCGGGGAGGGGAGTCTGAACATTGCGGAGGCCCGTCACGCGATAGACCTTGAGCTCTTCGGCTTTGCCTTTGACGCGGACCGGGGGCAGGGCGGTTGCTTCGACGCGGCCGGCGACATACTTGAACGTGTGCTCCGAGATGATGATCTCGCCCGAGCTCGCGACGTTGACGAGCCGTGACGCGACGTTCATCGCATCGCCGATGCAGGTGTACTGCAGCGCGCGCGTCGAGCCGATCGTTCCGGTAATCACGTTGCCGGTGTTGATGCCGATGCCGATCCGGATCGGCGCCTGATTCTCGGCGGCGCGCGTGCGGTTGAATTCCTCGAGCGCCTGGAGCATCGCGAGCGCGCAGGCGACGGCCTTGAACGGCGCGTCGTCGATCGCGATCGGCGCGCCAAATAGGCCGATGATCTCGTCGCCGACGAACTTGTCGAGCGTGCCGGAGTACTTGAACAGGATGTCGACCATCACTTCGAAGTACTCGTTGAGCGTGTTGACGATCTCCTGCGCGGGGCGGCCGTCCGACATCGTCGTGAAGCCGCGAATGTCGGAGAACAGCATCGTGACTTCCGTGAGGCGACCGCCCTTCTCGATCGTCAGCTCGCCCTTGACGACTTGCTCCACGACGCTCGGCGGAACGAGCCGCG
Source organism: Myxococcales bacterium (assembly GCA_028287115.1). Classification (GTDB taxonomy): domain Bacteria; phylum Myxococcota_A; class Polyangia; order Haliangiales; family Haliangiaceae; genus JABFXX01. The sequence goes on along the minus strand of JAQBQF010000028.1, from coordinate 4,198 downwards.
AGATCTGAGCGCGCGTCTGCGCTTCCTTCTCGATGCGGGTCGCGAGGCGCGCGTTCTGGATCGAGATCGCGGCCTGCGCGGCCATGCCGGTGCAGATTTGGAGATCCTTCTCGGTGAACGCGTTCGACGTGAACAGCGAGTCGAGGTGCATGATGCCGAGCAAGTCGCCGGCGTGGAGCAGCGGCAACGTCATCGTCGAGCGAATGCCCTGCATGATGATCGAGTGCGCGCCGGAGAACCGGGCGTCCATCGTCGCGTCGGACGACAGCACCGCGGCCTTGTTGTTGACGACCTCGGCCATCACCGTCTTCGACAGCACGATGTTCGGATCGCTCTTGCCCGACCGCGTCTTGACGAACCGCGGCTGCATCTCGCCCTTGTCGTCGTTGAGCAGGATCACGCCACGGTCGGCACCGACGAGCTCGAAGGCCTTGTCGAGAATCTTCGGCAGCAGCTTGTCGAGGTCGAGCTCGGAACCGACGGCACGGGCGAGCTCGTGACCGATGCGTAGGCGCTCGTAGTCGCGGCGCAGGATCTTCTCGTCACCGATCTGCTTCTCCGGCATGAAGTCGCCGGTCGAAGCCTGGATCTTGCCGCGGATGTGGCTCTCGGTGAGGCCCGGGGCGATCGTGACGCGCTGAAGGGCGTCGTCGGCTTTCGGCTTGTCGACGAACACGATCCGCGTCGAGCCCATCGTGAATTCGTCGCCGTCGCCGAGGAAGTGATCGGTGACCCGCTCGCCGCGCAGGAACGTTCCATTGAGCGAGCGCAGATCGCGCAGCAGAAACCGCCCGTCTGCCGAGCGCTGAATCTGTGCGTGTTCCTTGGAGATGATCCGATCCAAGATCTGGATCGTATTGTCGGGATGGCGCCCGATGGTGTTGAAGGCGGCGAGCTCGAACTCCTGCCGTTCCTCCCCTGAAATGACGATCAGCTTTGCCATCGCAGACTCAAAATCCCGCTCGGTAGAATGGTACGCCGGGCCGTGTTTGCGAGTAAAGGCCGGACCGCGACAACTCCTTGCGGCTCCACCGAAAACCGGGGTGCAATGGGACGCGAACCGCTCTGCCGGCTTGAGATCGCCGGCCGGTTGTGGCATCTCTTCTCGCCCCTTCGGGGTACGCGATCGTGGCGGAATTGGTAGACGCGCTGGTCTCAGGTGCCAGTGGGTAACTCTGTGGGGGTTCGAGTCCCCCCGATCGCACTTCGACTTCGCTCGCGCCTTCGGCGCTCCCTCGACTCGTTTTGGGGCTACCCGGGGCTACGGAAACGTGCCCGGCATGAACATGCCGCTGAAGTCATTCGCGCTCGCCACCGACGGTAGCACCGGGACGTGCAGGTATTCCTCGACGGACTTCAGCATCGAGCTGTGCGTGTACATCGTGGCGGAGTCGCCGGCCTTGACGTGCGTGCCGATCGCGATGAATGGGATCAGGTTCGAGCTGTCGCCTTCATCCCAGGTGATGAAGATCAGCGCGTCGTGCGTCTGCGTATAGGTGATGATCCGCGGCAGCTCGGCCTTGAGCCAGGCGTCGCCCGCTTGGATGTTCGCGGCGCCGGCGGTGCCTTGCGGGCACGCAGCATCGCCGTGCATGTCGTGGCACAGGTCGGGCGTGATGAACACGTAACCGGTGATGCCGGCCTGGAGGTCCTGAGCGAACGCGGTGTACGCCTTGTGATGAGCGCTGCACAGCGGCGCCGATGCGCTCGGGGTCGCGCCGACGACGTCGCGGAAGAACACGAACGGATCGTGTTTCGGCGCGTAGACGCCGCTGGCCGCGATCGGACACGTGTTGCTCGTGATGCCTTGTTGATAGGCCATCCACGGGATGTGTGCGGTCTCGAGCTGGGTGGCGAGGTGTGCCGTGCTCGCCGTGCTGTTGGTCGCGGTCGGGGCACCGTCGCCGCTGAACGTGTGGTCGCTGAACGCGTTGGTGCCGGCCTCCATCCAGATGTAGTGAGGTTCGCTGAGGAGCGCGGGCAGCTCGTCCTTGAACATGGAGGCGGAGGCGGACGTGGACAGGAGGTCGTTGATGTACCGCGCGTCCGTCGTGTTGCCGTAGATGAGCGACGTCGGCTCGTTCTCCATCGGAATGATGAAGATGGTGCGCGTCGTGGCAGTCTGCCCATCTCCGCCGGAGGATCCGTCGCTTGGGCTACCGCCATCGCCGCCGCTGGTATTGCTGTCGACGCCAGCGCCTTGCTTCGACGATCCGCACGCGGCGAGGGCCATGACCAACCAGAGGGAGGGCTTCATCGCGCGAGTCTAAACACTAGTGAGGATCCGGATGCATTCGAAATCGGCTGACAACCATCCGTGTATCGCCCGTGTCCATCACAAGTGCTGCTTTCTGCCCCAGGTCTCCATATCATCGAGACCATGTCGGTCCGGGCGCGGCTCGTGGGTCTCGCGATGGTCGCCGGTTGCGCTCCGGCGGTGACGCCACCTTCCGAAACGCCCGTCCAGACCGAGCCCAAACGTCCCGCGTACGTACTGGCCTGGAGCGTGCCTCCTGTCGCGCACGAGCGACCCGACCTCGATGTCGATGCGCTGCTTCCCGACGTCGCGGAGATCAGTCGGTGGCCGCTCGCGGTCTCGGATCATCCGGAGCTCGAGCCACGGTTTCCGATCGCCGCCGCGCTCGCGACGCCGGGCATCGGCTGGTTGGATCTGTGCAGCCGCGGCGCTCAGAACCGCCACGTGCCGAACGCACAAGATCAGGTCGCCTACCTCGCCGCTTGGTGTGCGGTCGCCGCGCAAGATGAAGAGGTAGCGATGCTGCGGCTCGCGCCGCTCCAACACTCCGCCGTGCGAGGGATGCCGGAAGCCGTTCGGTTCGACTTCGCGAGCATCCTTGTCGAAAACGGCGATGCAGACGAGGCGATGCGCGATCTGATCCGGAATCAAGCCGATCGAGTCGAGGTGCTCGATCTTGTCGCGGCGTCGTACGAGCATCTCGGCAGACCAGCGGACGCTAGAGTCATCAACAACCATGCGATCGAGATCGATGGCCACCCGTTGTCCGAAGCGGTGCGCTGCCATCGCGAGGCACGACGGATCGTGCTCGCCGACGCGGAGCAGCGACCATGGGCGTTGCAACGCTTCGAGAAGACGCTGGAGATCCCAGCGGGCAGCAAGCGGATCCCGGATCCGACGTGTACCCGGATCGCGGCGGACCTCGCGTGTTGGGTGCCCGCGATGTCGGGCAACAGCGAGCCCGCGTGCGTTCCGTATGCGCGCGCGCACGGCATTGATCTTCGCCAGCTCGCGCTGATCGACGCTTACCAGCGCTGGCCCCCTGAAGCGGCGGACTTCCACGCGTGGTGGGCCGTCGCGCTCCGCGCAAAGCAAGCGGTGCCACTCGAAGGCGCGGACCTGCTCGCGGTCATCGCGCTCGAGAGTGCGTTTCAGGCAGCCTCGTGCGATTCGCCTCATGCCTCCGAGATCGGTACGGAGGCTCGCAGGCTGCGCGTGGCATTGCGCGGTGCGCCGACGCGCGCGGCACTCGAACCGCGGCTCGATACGCTGATCGAAAACACCGTGCAGTGCGCTCGCGCTGGACGGATCACCTCGCCCTGAGGCTGCGAGCGGAACGGAATGCGGAATCCGCAGCCCCGTCTGCGGAACCTGCAGGTCGACACCTGAAACGGGCCGTGTGAGAACGCATGGTTACGTGCGGCACGACGGTCGCACTTGGCAACTGCAGACCATAGGAGGTCCACCATGTTGAACAAGATCAGAATCGCGATCGCAGTCACCGGCACCCTGCTCGTTGGCGGCGCGACCGTCGCGATGGCGCATCCAGGCGGTGGCGACAGGGCCGACGCCGACATCATTCAGAAATACGACGCGAACAAGGACGGCAAGCTCGACGACACCGAGCGCGCCGCGATGCGTGCCGACTTCAAGGCGAAGCATGCCGAGAGGAAGGCGCAGATGCTCGCTAGGTTCGATACGAATAAGGATGGCAAGCTCGATGACGCCGAACGGGCCGTGATGCGCGAGCAACGCGCGGCCGAAGAGTTCAAGAAGCTCGACACGGACGGCAACGGATCGATCTCGCTGGACGAGTTCAAGAAGGGCGAGATCCAAGGCCATCAGGGTCGGGGAGGCTTCGGCCACGGTCATCACGGCCGCGGTGAACGCGACAAGAAATAAGGGCAGCGTATGCTCGCGGCGATGACCCTTCGCCGCCTC
>JAQBQF010000026.1 GCA_028287115.1 Myxococcales bacterium | reverse complement strand
GGTCGCGCCAGACCGGCGTGGCAAGCCGGCGTCTGGCTCGTCGTGCTCGTGAAGTTCGCGCTGCCGTGGGGACCGGCGATGCCGTGGTCGTTCTCGGATCTGATCACGAGCCTGACGGCGAACGCCGGCGAGGTGGGCACCGCGGTGCCGGCGGCCGTAGCGCAAGCCGCGCCGGTGCCGCATGCATGGCCGGCGATCGGGTGGATCGTCCTCGCGATGATCTGGCTCACCGGCGTCGCGATCGTGCTGTCGCGTGCGGTGGGTGCACATCGCCGGGCACGACTTGCGGCTCGCAAGGCCGCGCTGGCTCCTGCGTCCGCGCTCGCGTTGCTCGAATCGCTTGCTGCACGGCTGTCCGTCCGCGCACCGCTGCTCGCGGTCGGTGACGATTCGATCGGGCCGCACGTCGTCGGTGTGCTCCGGCCGATCATCGTCGTGCCGCCGGCCTTGCTCGGCGACCTCGAGCTGTTGCGCGCGACCTTACTGCACGAGCTCGCCCACGTTCGGCGCAAAGATGCGCTCGCACGCGTGGTGCAGATCTGGGCGACGGCGCTGTTGTTCTTCTGGCCGGTCGTGCGACTCGCCGGCCGCCGACTCGATCTCGCGCGCGAAGCCGCATGCGATGCCTGGGCGCTCGAGGCGGGTGAGCTGCCGCGTCCCGCGTATGCGCGGTTGCTCGTGCACATGGCGGCGCTGCGTTCGGAGGCACCGGCGCTCGCGATGCCGCATGCACTCGATGCACGCGTCGCCGCCGTCCTCGGCCCGCCGGCCCGTGCGCGCATGGGCTGGGCACTTCGCACAGGTCTCGCGCTGTGGATCGTCGTTGCACTCGGCGGCGCCCGGACCGCATCCGCGCGCGGCGAGCATCAGGTCTGCAAGTTCACGCCGCAGCTCGCGGAGGCGCTGTTTCTGGCGCACCCCGAAGCGGATCTCGACGGAGACGGCGTGCTGTCGCGCGACGAAGCCTGCGATCTGCAGTCCGAGCTGCGTCGCCGGGTCATGGAATCTCAGCTCGGCCCCGAGACGGAATCGGGACAAGAGCTGAAGTCATTGCTGGAAGAACCACTGTGTTGCAATTGCGACCGGGGTGAGGCCTACTCCTCGCCCGAAGTCGCGAGCTGTCAAGGAGCCGATCGATGAAGAAACTAGTCCTGTTAGCCGCGCTGGTAGCTACTGCTTGCCAGCAAGATACAAAGAACCTCGAGCGCAAAGTCGACGAGCTCAATAAGAAGGTCGACCAGTTGCTCGCCGGTGGCGGCAATCGCGCCGGTGCTGCCGCCCAGCAGCGCCCGCAACGCGCCGAGCCCGATCGCGCGAAGACCTACTCGGTCCCGATCGAAGGCGATCACTTCGACGGCCCCGCCGACGCGAAGGTCACGGTCGTCAAGGCCTACGACTACGCGTGCCCGTACTGCGAGAAGGTTCGCGACACGATGGAGGAGCTGCGCAAGAAGTACGGCTCCGATCTACGCATCGTCTACAAGCAATTCGTCGTGCATCCGCAGGTCGCGACCGCCGGTGCCCTCGCGTTCTGCGCCGCTGCCAAGCAGGGCAAGGCGCTCCAGATGGACGCGCTCCTCTGGGACAAGGGCTACAAGAACCACAACTACGACAAGGACGCGACCGCCGAGGCCGGCGGCCAAGCTGGGCGTTGCTGGGAGAGCCCGGCGGGTTGCCCGGTCGTCGTCGGTTTTGCACAGGAGCTGCAGCTCAACGTCGACAAGTTCAAGACCGACATGAAGGAATGCCAGGCGGTCACCACGAAGGACATGCGCGATCTGCAGCAGCTCGGCGTCGGTGCAACGCCGTCGTTCTTCGTCAACGGCCGGTTCATCTCGGGTGCGGTGCCCATCGAGAACTTCACGGGCCTCGTCGACGAGGAGATGAAGAAGGCGAACGAGCGGATCCAGCAGGGTACGCCGCAAGCGAGCTACTACCAGACGTGGATCGTCGAGAAGGGTCAGAAGACCCTCGACGCTCCGAAGTAACAGGGAGCGTTTCGTGCGACCGGCGGCTCACCTCGGGGTGGGCCGTTCTTCGTTTCGGGTCCAAAGGCCCGCACTCGAGCAGCCGAGATCTCGAAGATCGCGAAGACGGAGCGCAATCGGACATGCTTCCGAGCAGAAGATCTTGTTGTCCGATCTTTGCGTTCTCTGCGCCTTTGCGGCCAATCTGACTGTGGTCCGGGCGACCGATCTCGACGATTCGCTTAATGCTACGGTGCGCCCGTGGAACGCGCGGCTCTGATTCCCGAGCGCAACTGGGTCAACATCCAGTGGCTCGCGCGCCTGCGCTGGGCGGAGATCGCAGGGCAGGCGGTGACCGTGTTCATCGCGCAGTTCTTGCTCGGCGGCACGTTGCCGATGGCGCCGTTGCTCGCGGTGATCGCGATCGGCCTGGTCTCGAACCTCGCGATCGAGATGTATTTCTTCGGCGATCGCCGGCGCGGATCCGCGACGCCGCGCCCGGTCCACGAGTGGCAGGTCGCGCTCGTGATGATGCTCGACATCGCGCTACTCACGGGACTTTTGTATCTGAGCGGCGGTCCCCACAACCCGTTCAGCTTTCTCTACCTCGTGCAGATCGCACTCGCGGCCGTGCTGGTCCGTGCGCTGTGGACGTGGATGCTCGTCGGGCTGTCGTTCCTCGGATTCGGCGTGCTCTTGCTCGCGCATCAGCCGCTGGCGATTCCAGTTGAAAGCCGCGTGATCGGCGAGTGGGTCGCACTCGGCGTCGCGTCCGCATTCGTCGTGCACTTTCTGTTGCGGATCACCGGCGCGCTCGCCGAACGCGA
>JAQBQF010000006.1 GCA_028287115.1 Myxococcales bacterium | reverse complement strand
TCTCTCGTCACTCGAGAAGACGATCGGGCAGAAGCGCGTGACCTACGACTTCGAGCGGCAGATGAAGGGCGCGACGCTGCTCAAGACGAGTGAATTCGCGAAGGCGATGATCGAGAACATGTAGCTCTCGCACGTGAAGCACGGGGATGAGAAACGGGGAGGCGCGATCTGCGCCTCCCCGTTTTTCGCGCGTGCCACACTCGCATCAAGGTGCGGGCGGGTTTCTCGCATTCGGATTGTTGTTCGTCTCTGCGGGCGGAATCGGCATGCACGTTTCCGTTCCGTACGTGCCGCCCTTGCTGTACGTGATCGAGTACGGCTGTCCAGCGGCGGGATTGAGAGGAAGACTGAAACGGCGAACATCGTAGAGGTGCTGCCCCTCGAGCCACAGCCAGCGGGCGCGCTCCTGAGCAATGTCCGCCTTGATCACCGCCGGATCCGACGACGAGTCGAGCGGCGGAAGTGACTTGGTGGCGCGAAGCGAATTCAGAATCGTGATCGCGCCAGGGCCACCCGTCGCCTCAGCCAGGATCAGCTGGGCTTCGATGTAGCTGCCGGCCACGATCGGCGACGAGCCATCCGCGTACTTCCCCTGGAGGAAGAGCGGGGTCTGCTCGTCGGAGGCAAGGCGATGGGCATTGGTTACAGGCACTCGGGGATCGGTTGCACTGATCGAGTCGTACTGCGGCGAAACCGTGACGCTGTGCCCGTTGTTCTCCGAAAAAACTCGATTCGTACGAAAGCTGGTGGCGGCGTCGTACGTGGCGTCATACGTGAAGTTTGGCGGGATTAGCGCGGCGTCGGCAGCAGCTGCCGCACTGTTGCCGGCATCCAGCTCGGCGCGAGCGCGCCCGAGCAACGCCAGATTCAGGATGTTGCCGTCACCGATCGGGTTTGTCGGATCGGCCTGCGCTGCTGTGACCGCCGTATCGAACTTCGAGATCGCGAGACTGAAAATCTGGTTCGACGTGAGCTGCGGTCCGAGATCGATCGCGGCGGTGCAGAACGCCTCGCCGAGCAGAATTCGACTGTAGCCACCGAACGCCGCCGCGTGAGCGATTAGATTCGTGCGGTGCGGCACCTGCGCGTCGGTCCAGCCTTCGAGGAGCCGCAGCGCGTGATCCGCGGTGAAGCGAGCGGTCTGGATCGGCGTGTACGTGCCGATGCTCTCGCAATCATTCGTCGCGTACGCCGACTCGTTCGGATCGATGTCGCGGCGATCGTATGACCACCGGGAAGCGGTGAGCGTCGTCTCCTGGAGCTCCCCGCTCATCAAGCCGCTGGCAACGACGTACCCGCCGAGGGCGCAGTCGAAGTCGCCGATCGTGCTCTGCACGAGCAGCAGCGCGTTGAGCGGATCCTCCAGCGACCCGGTGCCGATCGCATCAGGAGCCTTTACGTCGAGCAAGTTGCTGCACGCGAGCGCCGTACACAGCGTCGCGATCGACAAGAATGCCCATGCCTTCGTGCGCGCCGAGCGCGCCGAGCGCGCTGAATGTCTCTGCATGTGTGTTGGCCTGTGAATGTCGGGTGACAATGTGGGGTGCTCCTAGAAGGAGAGATGAATGGTCGTGACGAACTGCATCAGCTGCGGTGTCACGTCCTGCTCCCACTGTCCAAATCCGCGCGAACCCCCCTGGAACGAGCCTTCCGGATCAAGCCCGGTATACTTCGTCCACGTGTGAAGATTGCGGCCGGCAATCGAGATCGTCGCGCCGGTCGCGCGGAAGGTCGAGGCCCAGCTTTCCGGTAGCGAATAGGAAAGCGAGACCTCGCGAAGCTTCACGAAGCTGGCGTCGTTGATGATGTCGCTGTAGTACGAACTGCTGGTCTGTGCGCCCAGCGTCGCAAGATCGACTCCCTGCGGATACCAGTTCGACTGGCACAGGTCGAAAATATGGCAGCGCACGCGTGCATTGCCGTCGAGCTTCTTGTAGCCACGCTTGCTGTCGACCATCACGAAAAACTGGAAGTGTTTCAGGAAGCGAAGCGTGGACGTCACCGAGCCTTCGAAATTCGGCAGCGTGCGTCCAAGATAGAGAATGGGTGCATTGAGCGAACCGTCATCGTTCTTGCAGCGGATCGCCTGATGCGACGAGGTACCATCGTCGCACATGACGTTGCTGACACTGCCGTCGGAGTTGAGCGTGGAGCTGACGACTTTCTGCACCCACCACGCGCCCACCGGGAAGCCAACCACGTGCCGCACGTTCGTCGACGCTTGCAGAAAGTTGGCGCCGTTGAGATTCGTCACCTTGTTGTCGGCCGTCGCGATGTTCAGGCCGAGCGTCCACTCGGTGTTCGTGGTCTGGACTGGCGTGCCGTGCAGCGCGAGCTCCAAGCCGTGCTTCGTGAGCGCGCCGGCGTTCGTGTACTGCGTACCGGGATAACCCAGTGACGGAGCGACCTGCGTCTGCAGAATCGCGTCCTTCGTCCCGCCAAAGTAGTACGTGAACTCGACCCCTGCGCGATCGTGAAGGAGTCCCATGTCGAAGCCGAGCTCCGTCTCGTATCCGCGCTCCGGACCGAGATTGGGATTTCCAATGTTGAACGGCGTCAC
>JAQBQF010000358.1 GCA_028287115.1 Myxococcales bacterium | reverse complement strand
GGCGCCCGTCAGACGCGCTTCCAGATCCATCCGTCGTCGGGACTCGCGCGCAAGCCAGCGCAATGGGTGATGGCGGCGGAGCTGGTCGAGACGTCGCAGCTGTTCGCGCGATCGGTGGCCAAGATCGATCCGGGATGGCTCGAGAAGGCCGCTGGGCCGCTGTGCAAGCGCAGTCACGGCGATCCGCACTGGGAGATGAAAGCCGGGCAGGTCGTCGCGAAGGAGCAAGTCACGCTCTACGGGCTGCCGATCGTGAAGGACCGCAAGGTCGCCTACGCGCCGTTCGATCAGAAACTGAGCCGCGAGCTATTCATCACGCATGCGCTCGTTCGTCACGAGTACACGACGAAGGGCGCATTCATGGATCACAACCGCGGCCTCCTCGACGAGGTGCAGCATCTTCGCGACAAGGCGCGCCGCAGCGACATGCTCGCGGACGAGTACGCGCTGTGGAACTTCTTCGATCAGCGCCTGCCCGATCACGTTTCGAGCGGCAGGACGTTCGAGATCTGGCGCCGCGAAGCCGAGGTGCGGGAACCATCGATCCTTCACCTGTCGCGCGCGGACATTCTCCTCGACGAGGCGCACGAGCTCTCGCCGGAGCGCTACCCCGATCAGCTCACGGTGCGGGGCGCGACGCTGTCGCTGACATATCGCTTCGAGCCGGGCGAGGACGACGACGGCATCACGGCGTCCGTTCCTCTCGCGTTATTGCCGCAGCTCGATCCCGAGGTGCTCGCGTGGACGATCCCCGGCTGGCACGAGGACAAGTTGCGGGCGCTGCTCGACTCGTTGCCGAAGCCGCTGCGCAAGGTGCTCGCTCCGCTCGACGACCTCGCGCGCGCTCTCGCAGTTGGCGTGCGCCCGTTCGACGGCCCGATGCTGCCGGCGATCGAGCGCGCGATCTTCGAGCGCACGGGCGAGCGGGTGCAGCGCGATGCGTGGGATCTGCGCGCCGTTCCCGCATACCTGTCGATGTCGTTCCGGATCGTCGACGACCACGACAAGACCATCGCGCAGAGCCGCGATCTCGACGACCTCCAGCGCACGCTCGGCAATCGTGCGAAGCAGCTATGGGCCCGCGCGCCGCGCGAGAAGCACGAACGCACCGGCATGAAGGCCTGGGACCTCGACGTGCTGCCAGTGTCGGTGACGCTCGATGTCGGTGGCCGCACGATGCTCGCGTACCCGGCTCTCGTCGATACCGAGACCGCCGTCGACGTGCGTCTGCTCGAGTCCGCGGACGCCGCCGCCGCGGCGACGCGCGAGGGGCTGCGCCGGCTGTTCCTGCTGCAGCTGAGCACGACGCTCGCCAAGCTCGAAGCGCAGCTGCCTGCATCGCTCGCGAACGGACCACTCGTCGTCGCCGGCGCGCCGCTGTCGCCGAAGCGGCAGATCGTGCTGCGCGCGCTGGACGAAGCCTTCCGACTGACGGAGCCAGACGTGCTTCCGCGCAGCAAGGCGGCCTTCTTGGAGCGCTTTACCGAAGGCCGAGACGCGCTGCCCGGTGTCCTGGCGCAGCTCGAGCGAGCGGCGGTCGAGCTGAGCGCCGAGCTCGCAAAAATTCGGGTCGCGCTCAAGACGCTCGCCGGTAGACCCGGCCCGACACGCGTCGCACTCGACGACATCCAGAGCCAGCTCGGCCGTCTTGCCCCGCCGGATCTGATGCGTGTCACGCCCGTCGGCCGACTCGGCCACATCACGCGATATCTCAAGGCGATCGGGATGCGGCTGCAGCGGCTATCGCACGATCCGCAGAAAGATCAGCAGAAGGCCGCGCAAGTGACGCCGTTCTGGGAGAGCTACCGGAAGAAGCGCGACGAGCTTCGCGCCAAGGGGTACGTCGTCGCAGAGATCGAGGAGTATGGCTGGCTGCTCGAAGAGTTTCGCGTGCAGAAGTTTGCGCCCGAGCTGAAGACGGCCGTATCGGTCTCCGCGCAGCGCCTGCAGGACGTGTGGTCGAAGCTCGCGCGCTGACGGCAGGATTGTTTGCCCGTCGTGCGCGGTCTCGTATGATTATTTTGTGAATCTACTCGACCCTCGTCGTCGCGCGCCGCGGATCTCTGTCGATGGGTTTTGCGGTGTGGTCACGGGCGACGCTCTCCATCATGCATCGATGAGCAATCTGTCGACGCTCGGGCTTCGGCTCGAGCGCCCGTTCGATCCCGCGACGGCCAAGCCGATCGTGCAGCTCGAGATCGAGCTCCCCGGTCTCGACGAGGTCGTGTGGGCCAGTGCTTTCGTGACGTGCGCGTACTTGACGCCGATGCCAGGTCGACGAGCCGACGGGCAACCTCGGTTCTGGTGTCGCGCCGGCCTGCGGATCGCAAATGCCTCGCAGCGCGAGCGCCGGATGCTGCGCGACTACGTGATCGAGCAGCTCATCACTCGGGAGCATGATGGGGGACTCGGCGTCCCCCAGGCTCGCGAGGAACGGCTTTTGTAACCAAGCGCGTACAACTTCCTTGCAGTGCACACGAACGACGCACGTTCGGTCCGCACGACCGAGCGTTCGAGCCCGCTGCACCTCGCTTCATGCGCGCTTACGCCCGCGAGTTGGGGCCCGGTGATTGCATTCTCGAGGGCCAACTTAGGAGGATCACATGCGCAAGATGCTCAGTGTTCTGTTCGTGTCGGCAGCGGTCGTCGCGGCCGGCGGTTGCAAGAAGCGAGATGCGGACACCGACAAGTCCGCCACTGCCGTGCACAAGGCACAAGAGGACGTGCAGGAGCAGAAGCAAGACGTCCGCGACCAACAGAAGGACGTCGTCAAGGAGCAGCGGGATCTCGACAAGGCGAACGCCGAGCTCGCAGACGCTCGCGCGAAGTACACGGTCGCAGTCAAGACGCGGCTCGCGAAGATCGATGCGCGGCTCGAGGAGCTGAGCAAGCGCGCCGACGCGAAGTCGAAGGAAGAGGCCGCCAACCTGCGTACGCGTCGCGATCAGCTCGCGGCGAAGCTCGACGCCGCCGGCGACAAGACCGCAGCCGCGTGGGAGGACTTCAAGAAAGACGTCGAAAACATGTTCGACACGCTCGAAAAAGACCTCGACAACGCCACGAAGTAATCACCCGCGCCGGGCACAGCCGCCATCGGCACAACGCTTGGTGGCGGCTGCCCCGATAGGGTGAAGTCGCTCGACACATGTAGGCCGCGCGGCGGGTGGAGCTCGCTGCCGATCTCGATCGTTCGCGACACCGACGCCGACTTTTTTTGCACTGGAGTGTCGATCTGGCGGTCGTTCGTTGGTCGTAGTGGTGGAGGCACTATGAATCATCTGAACGTCGCTGCTGTGCTCGCAACTCTTGTATTGGCCTGCCCGGCCGAAGCTACGCCCGCAGGTCACCACATCCGCGCCAACGGCATCGATCTCTACTACGAGGTTCACGGCACCGGTAAGCCGCTGATCCTGCTGCACGGCGGGTTCGCGACCGCCGACAGCTTCGGTGCGCTCGTGCCCGGCCTCGAGAAGGACCACCAGGTGATCGCGGTCGAGCTCCAGGGCCACGGCCACACTGCCGATATCGATCGTCCGTTCACCTATCAGAACATGGCGGACGACGTAGCGGCGCTGATCGCGCAGCTCAAGCTCGAGCGCGCCGACGTCATGGGCTATTCGCTCGGCGGCGGCGTGGCGCTTCAGCTCGCGATCCGTCATCCCGAGGTGGTGCGCTCGCTCGTGTTGGTATCGTCGGCGTACAAGCGCGAGGGTTGGCGTCCCGAGATCCTCGCCGGCATGGCCGCGATGACGGCGGGGGCACTCGAGCACACGCCACTCTACGCGGCGTACATTCACAGCGCACCGGATCCAAAGCACTGGCCGGTGCTCGTGAAGAAAACTCGCGACCTCCTGGCGACGCCGTACGACTGGACGTCCGACGTCAGAGCCATTAAGGCACCGGCGCTCGTCGTGGCGGCTGACTCTGACAACCTCGTGCCCGAGCACGCGGTGCAATTGGCCGAGCTGCTCGGCGGTGCGACGGCGGACGGCGCGCTGTTTCGCCCCGTGCCAAAGACTCAGCTCGCGGTGCTGCCGGCCACTACCCACTACACGATCCTGACGCGGGTCGACCTCGTCATCCCGATCGTCACGGCATTCCTCAAGCAGAACTACTAGCTGGATCCACGTGATCGCGCTTTCGGTCTTGTTCGCGTTGCTCGGCCTCGCTGCCATTCGCCGCGCGTCTCACCTCATCCTTTCGGTGAGTTGCAGCGAGGAGAGGAGCTGGACGATAGAACAGTCGGGGATGTCGATCGCGCGGCCTGTCGTTTGTCGTATTCGTGAACCCCGAGCTCGAACCAAGGAGACAGGACGATGCGCTTTCTGATGACGTACAACGCAGACGATCACTCGCCGCCGACCCCCGAGAAGATGACTGCGCTTGGCAGGTTCAGCGAGGAGATGGCCAAGTCCGGCGTCCTCCTCGATACCGGCGGAATCTTGCCCAGCTCGAAGGGGGCCAAGGTGCGCCGCACGAGCGGCAAGTTCACGGTCACCGATGGCCCGTTCCCCGAGACCAAGGAATTGGTCGTTGGCTACGCGATCATACAGGTCAAGACCAAGGACGAGGCGATCGAAGTCGCCCGCCGATTCATGAACGTCGCCGGCGACGGCGAGGGCGAGATCCGCCAGTTGATGGGGGCCTCTGACGGCCCGCATCACTAGCGCAGCCGGCGTTCGGGTGCTCTGATCCGCGCGTGCCGGAGTCCGCGACGCATCGCGCGATCGTTGCCGTTTGGAAGTTCGAGGCCGCCAAGCTGATCGCCGGGCTCACGCGCAGGGTGCGCGATGTCGGCCTCGCCGAGGAGCTCGCCCAGGACGCACTCGTCACCGCGCTCGAACAATGGCCGGACACCGGCGTGCCCGACAACCCAGGCGCCTGGCTGATGACGGTCGCGAACCGGCGGGCGATCAACCTGTTTCATCGGACCAAGCTTGTCGAACGCAAACACGAACAGCTCGGCCACGAGCTCGAGCCCGATCACGCGATGGACCTCGACGCGATGCTTGACGATCCTGTGGGCGACGACTTGCTGCGGCTCGTGTTCATCGCGTGCCATCCGGTCCTGTCGTCGGAGGCGCGCGTCGCGCTCACGCTGCGCTTGCTCGGCGGGTTGTCGACGGAAGAGATCGCGCGCGCGTTCCTCGTGCCGGAGCCGACGATCGCGCAGCGGATCGTGCGTGCCAAGCGGATCCTGGCTGAGCAGCGCGTGGCATTCGAGGTCCCACGCGGCGACGAGCTCGCCGGTCGGCTGGCCTCTGTACTCGAAGTGATCTACCTCGTGTTCAACGAGGGGTATTCCGCGAGCGCCGGAGATGACCCGATGCGACCAGAGCTTTGCGAGGACGCGCTGCGGCTCGGTCGCGTGCTCGCCGGGCTTGTGCCCGACGAGCCCGAAGCTCACGGCCTGATCGCGCTGATGGAGCTGCATGCGTCGCGCTCGCCCGCGCGGCTCGATCCGTCCGGACGGGTCGTGCTGCTGCTCGAGCAAGACCGCGGGCGGTGGGATCAGCTGCTGATCCGCCGCGGGCTCGCCGCGCTCGAGCGCGCCGAGGAGCTCGGCGGAGCGCATGGCCCGTACGCGCTACAGGCCGCGATCTCGGCGTGTCACGTGCGTGCGCCGGTGGCCGCGGACACGGACTGGGAGCGCATCGCCGCGATCTACGGCGAGCTTCTCGAGATCAAGCCGTCCCCCGTCGTCGAGCTCAATCGCGCGATGGCGATCGCGATGGCGAGAGGTCCGGCTGCGGGCCTCGAGCTCCTCGATACATTGGCGACGCAGCCGTCGCTTGCGAGCTACCATTGGCTACCGAGCGCGCGCGCCGATTTGCTCGTCAAGCTCGGACGTCTCGACGAGGCGCGCGCGGAGTTCGAGCGCGCGGCCTCGCTCGCCGGAAACGCGCGCGATCGCGAGCTCCTGCTCGGCCGGGCTGCCGAGCTCGGAAGTTGAAGAGGTGGCCCAGACTCATCTCAACCCTGGGAGCTCGCGGAGCCCGATCGTCGATCGCCACGCCAAGGTCGTCGGCACAGTGCCCGGTGGTAGCCACCGTGTCACGTTGATCGTGCGGTAACAGGTCACGCGTTCGGCGCGACGGGATCGATCCCGCTACAGAAGGCCGCGTGCCGAGCAACTCGCGGCCGTGTCACATTGCGCGGATGATTCCGGAGCTCGTCACCGAACGACTCACGATGAGCGGTCCCACGCTCGCTGACTTCGACGACTCGGTTGCGATGTGGGGGGATCCCGATGTCGTAAAGCACATTGGCGGGAAGCCGTTCACCCGTGAGGAAGTCTGGTCGCGCCTGTTGCGGTACGTCGGCCATTGGTCGCTGATGGGTCACGGATTCTGGGTCGTGCGCGATCGCATGACGCGAAATTTTGTCGGTGAAGTGGGTATCGCGCAGTTCAAGCGTCAGCTCGAGCCTCCGCTCGATGCACCGGAGGTGGGCTGGGTGCTCGCGACCTCCGCGCATGGCAAGGGCTACGCAACGGAAGCCGTCAACGCAGCGCTGGCCTGGGGAAACCGCCTCGGTGATCGGTTCTCCTGTCTCATCGACGCCGGCAACGTGGCCTCGATCCGAGTGGCCCAGAAGTGCGGCTTCCAGGAGCGAACGCGAACCACGTATCACGGCGAGCCGGCGACGATCTTCGTCCTCGATCGTTCCCCGGCCCGCGAGCTCTAGCGACGCGACTCACCCGCAAAGCTCTGACCTGGGCGCGGCCGACTGATCGCCGCTGCGGCTCGTGCAGCGAACGGCACGGGTCCGAAAGGGCTTACTGGGCGCCCCTGCTGACGAACGCGACGAACTGGCTGCGGATGTCGGACATGAGATGTTGCAATGTATCGAGCCCGATGTTCGCCGGCTTGTCGCACCAGGCGTCGGCGCCGTCGAACAACTGGAGGAGTGCGTCGCGCTGACTCGAGAACATCTGTTGATCCACGCCTTTGGGCGCGCTGATCATCTGGAGCTTCGACATCGCCGTGAGGAGCGGTGGGAAGGCCTTGCACAGCTCGGCGCTGTCCTTGGCGGCATTCGCTTGAGTCAGCGCCGTGCGCAGCGCGTCGACGCCGCCGTCGATCCGCGCCTGCTCGTCCTTGTCGCGCTTGGGAAGCTTCGGCATCGTGAGCTTGTCGTCGAGCTCGGCTGCGGGAGCCGCGCTGCCCGCTGCACTGGCGCTCGCACTGCCCGCTGCACTCGCGGTCGCGCTGCCCGCTGCACTGCCGGTCGTGATCGCACTTCCGGCCGAACTGCTGCCTGCAGCGCCGGCGCCGCCGGCATCGTTTGCCTTCTTGCACCCGAGAACAGCGACGAGACACGCGAGGGCGAAGTGCTTCATGAGGAGATGACTAGATTGACCCAGAAGTAGCCCATCGCGCGAGCCTCGGCCCAGGTGATCCGCATCTCGGTGCGATTCCACTGACCGGGGTCCTGCACGCAAACGCCGGTGTCCGTGACCTCGTACAGGCGTACGTAGTGGCCGGCCAATCCCGCGATGACGCCCTTGCCGGCATCGAGTTGCTTCCCGAGCTGGGTCGTGACCGCGTTCTTGTACGTCTCGATCGGTAGCGTCTTCTCCATCTCCGGATCGTCGAGCCACTTGTGCTGCATCTTGTCGAGCTTGGTGTAGTACGCCTCGGCGGCCGCGCGGTCCTTCTCGTAGTGCTTCTTGTCCTTGTCGTCGCCGTCGATCGCGTGGAGATCACCGGATGATCATGACGGCCCACAACGCGAAGTGGTCCGAGATGTCTCCCGCACGCGCGGTGCCGAAATACTTCGTGGTCATGCCGCGCGTGTAGATCGCGTCGAGCTTGATCGGCAGCCACCGATAGGTGGAGCCACTTGCGCTGACTGGGGTCGCAAAGCCGTAACTCCGCACCAGTTTCTCGAGGTGAGAGGCTTGAGTCGCCAGCGGCAACGGAATCACGTGGTCGATCCACGTCAGCGGGGTCGTGTTGACATCGCCCGCGATGATCACGGGGGTCGCGCGTCGCCGAGCATCTTCGAGAAGCGGAACCATCTGGCGGCGTCGCTGGCGCACGCTCAACCGATTGGTGAGGTGAATCGCGTAGACCGTGAGCGGCTGATTCCCGATCCGAGTCGTGACCACGAGCGCCACATTTGGCTCGCCGTTCCAGACCAGCTGGAAGTGGACCAGCTCGATCGCGCGCGCCGATTCGATCGGTGCGCGCGACAGGATTGCTACGCCCTCTGTTCCGGCCTTCACGACGAACCTCGGCGCATACGCCTCGTGCAGTCCGAGCACATCGGCGGCGAAGCATGCATCGCTGCAACCACCGGCAGCACGAACCTCCTCGAGAACGATCAGATCGGCATTCGCGAGTGCCGGGTCGGTCGCGAGGACGCGCGCGATCGACGGACCCGAGCTGTGATGGACGTTGAATGTCACGACTTTGATCGCATGCGCGAGCGGGTCGCTGCTCGCGTCCGGCGCGCTGGTGGCTTCGAGATGCGGGTCTCTTGGAGCTGCGTGCGCACAGCTCACGAGCAGCAGTGTTGCCAGGGCCAAGAGGTGCCGGCCGCACGTGCTGCGCCTACTCCGCGGTGATCGAGCCCGCATCGGGAACCGCCTTTGCGCGCAACGCTGCCACGACACGATCGGCGACCTCGGCGCTCGCCGCATCTAGTGCCGCACCGATGGCGATCACGATCCGATCCATCTGATCGGTCGTCGCCTCGCGCTCCGCGACCACCGTCCCTCGTGCGAGCACCACGCGATCGTCGTGCAGTTGATAGCGAAGCTGGACGCGGCCTCCTCGGCCGAGTTGTTCGAAGCTGATCACCTCGACGTCGAGACTGGGGGCATGCCCGCCGATCGCCTGCTCGAGCGGACGCACATCGAACAGCGCGTGCGAAAGCGATCGCCGAGCGTACGCGTCGGGCCGCTCGGTCCAGCGAAAAGTCTCGTAGCTGTCGACCTCGACCGCCGATCGCCGATAGACGATCCGATACTGCAGGAGCGAGCTCTCGGTGATTCGTCCGAGTCGAAGTCGTGCGACCGGAGGTTGTTCGTTCTTCGACGCCGGGGCGCTCGCATCGGGTGAGAAGTAGCGGATCTGGAGCGGCGGCGATTTCGACGTCAGCGCGCAGCCCGCGAGGATGATCATCCAGACGGGCGCTCTCACCGGTGTTTCGTCCTCGCTCGACCTTTCACGAGCATGTCCGGTTCGCGATCGATTTCGTCGACGAGGTCTCGTAGCGATCGCGCTACATCCCCGACATCGTGAATCGTCTGCTCGAGGTCTTCGGTCGAATCGCGAGCGCTGCGACCGAGTGCGCCGAGCTCGTCGACCGTGCTCTGCGCGCTGCTGACGAGACCATGCTCGCCATCGATCCGATCGATCACGCGATCGATCTTGGAGACCGTCTCGCGATCGAGCTTGCGCACCTCGGTCCGGATCTCCGTCGCAGCGTTGCCGACCGCGACGACCGCGGTGGCGACTCTATCGGGCAAGTGAGTGTCGCGAACCGAGCGGAGGACCGACTCGAGGCTCGCGAGCGCGACGTCCCCGTGCTCCGCGAGCCTCGCCAGGCTCTCGCCAACGCTCTCGGCGCGATCCTCCAGAGCCTTCAAGAATGACGGCTTGGATGGGATGTAGTGGGGGTCGGGCTCGAACGAGAGTTTCGGGGGCGGACTCTTTGCGGGGTCGAAGAAATCGACGTCGATGAATCTGACGCCGGTGATTCCCTGCGTCGCGAGACGCGCGCGCAGCTGGCGGGTCCTGGCAAACCGCAACAAGTGGGCCTGATCGCGGTCGATGGCCATGGCGACATCGATCAGTCTGTCGTCCGGACCGAGCGAGATTCCGGAGACGATCCCGAGCGGTAGGCCGCGGAACTTGACCGCCGATCCGACCTCGAGTCCCTGCACCGACTCATCGAAGTAGGTGTGATAAGTGACGGTCGGTGTGCGCGCACGCAAGCCGAGCGCGGTCGCAGCGATCACGGCGGCGGCGATCGCGACGACCGCGAGTATCCCGATCTTCCAATGGCGCGAATGTGCGGACATCACTCTGCCTCGGGCCGGCGCTCGAGAAAGTCTCGCACCCGAGGTTCCGGGCTCGATGCGAGCTCGTGAGGCGACCCCGACGCGAGGATGGTCTTGGTGTCGCGATCGAGCAGGATGCAGCGATCGACGATCGCCTTGATGCTGCCGAGCTCGTGGGTGACGAGGACGACCGTGAGCCCGAGGACACGAGCGAGGGTCTCGATCAGGCGATCGATCTCGGCCGAGGTGACCGGATCCAACCCGGAGGAGGGCTCGTCGAGGAAGATCAACGATGGCTCGAGGGCGAGAGCGCGCGCGATCGCGGCGCGCTTGCGCATTCCGCCGGACAGTGTCGCGGGCATCTGGTCCTCTACGTCCTCGAGGCCGACCAGGCGAAGCTTCGCCCGGGCCATCGCGCGGATGGCATCGTCCGGAAGCGTGGTCCAGCGCCTGAGCGCGAGTGCGACGTTCTCGCCCACCGTCATCGACCCGAACAACGCGCCCTGCTGGAACATCACGCCGAATGGTGGGCAGGACTCGTCGCCGACCGATGCCTGGCTGTTGATCCTGAGGTGACCGGCGAGTGGGGCTTCGAGCCCGATCAAGACGCGGAGCAGCGTCGATTTGCCGCTCGCACTGCGTCCGAGAATCCCGAAGATCTCGCCGGCGAACACTTCGAAGCTCGCGTGCTCGAGCAGGACGGCGTCGCGACTCCATCCAATCGCGATCTCGTTCGCGACGAGCACGGCTTCCTTCATAGCCCGAGCCTGTTGAACATCACCGTGAACAGCGTGTCGAGGATCACGATCGTGAACAGGCAATAGACGACGGTGGCCGTGGTCGCGCGTCCGACGCCCGATGCCGAACCACGCGTCGACAGTCCTTGCTGGCAGCCGATCAGTGCGATCGCGATGCCAAACGCGACGCTCTTGACGAGACCGGTCCAGACGTCGGATAGGACGAGGCTGGTGCGCAGCTCGGCCAGATAGCCGTGCGGGGTGATATCGAGACTGGTGCGCGCGACCACGAGGCCGCCGAGGCCACCGACGACATCACCGGCCAGCGTCAAGATCGGCGCGACGATGGCGAGCGCGATCACGCGAGGGATGACGAGGTACGGTACCGGCGAAAACCCCATCGTGCGGAGCGCATCGATTTCTTCGGAGACGCGCATCGTTCCGAGCTCGGCGGCATAGGCGGCACCTGATCGGCCGCTGATGATGATCGCCGTCATGAGCGGAGCGAGCTCGCGCGTCACCGAAACCCCGACGATGTCGGCGACGTAGATCGAGGCGCCGTAGAGTCGCAGTTGCGCCATCGACTGAAAGCCCATGACGAAGCCAATCAGGAAATTGAGGCTCACGACGATCGGGAGGCCGTCGGCGCCGGCGCGCTCGACGAGCATCGCGATCGAATTCCAGTTGGCCGACCGTGGTCTGCGCAGCGTGTTCGCGAACCCGCCCGCGATGTCGGTCGCGAAGTTCGCGAAGTGTACCAGGTGATGAAAGCCTTCTTCGATCGCACCACCGAGGTGCGCGAGGACGCTCTCGCGAGCTCGTTTCACCGAAGGTCGGGGCGGTCGATCTCCGCGGTACAGGTGAACGATCGCGCGGAGCTGCGCGTCACCACCGACGAAGTCGGATTGGCAGTGTCGCTCGGCGAGCATGCTGCGCAGCTCGACGAGCAATGACATGATCGCGCCGTCGACGACGGGTGATGCTGTGAGATCGATGTCGAGGCGCGCGCCAGGACGCTCGGTCTTGGCACGCAGAGTCCGCCAGATCGTCGCGGCATTGGTGATCCGCATCTCGCCGGCGAGCTCGAGTCGCTCGTCACGACGCTCGATCTGCCACGAGTCCATGCCCGTCAATCGCTGCAAATGGCAGACCGAAGAACGAACGTGATCTAGCGACGACGGCTCGTGACGTCAGCGATCGGCGCCTGCTCGACACGCGCCAACATCCATCTGCGCGGGCCCGATCAAGTCGGAATATCGGGGACGGCGGATCACGTAGGAGCTCGCGCGCCGTGCGCCCAAGAACGCGAGCAACCCGGCTCGCCGAGCAAGGTTTTCCTAGCCCCGCAGCACGGGTCACGGCACGACGGCTTGCCGTTCGAAAGACCGTCACCGAAGTCGAGAGGACGAGCCCAGGATCGGACACGACGCGCATGCCACCCGAGAACAGCCTCCGGAGTATGATTTGCGCTCCTTGAAGCGCTGGTTCGTGATCGCGATCGTCGTTGCGGGTTGCGGCCGGTTTCGATTCGACGAGCGCGGCAATGCAGCCGGCGTTGTCGACGCCCCCTCTGCAGACGCCTGCAGCCGCGGCGCGTGGAGACCACCGCGAAATCTCTCGGAGCTCAATACGACCGGTGATGAATTCGGTGGCTGGGTATCCGAGGACGGGCTGGAGATCTGGTTCAGCATCAAGCCGACCAGCGGCCAGAGCATCTTTCGCGCGCGTCGGACCTCGACCACCGTACCGTTCGGTACGCCGACCCGGATCGACTTCGGCCTCAGCGGGATCGCCGACGATCCGTTCCAGTCCGATGATGGCCTGACCCTCTATTTCGAGGCCGCACCGCTAGGCTCGGTGACCGACTTCGACTTCTACGTCGCGACCCGTGCGACCACGAGCGTCGAGTTCACCGTGTCGCGCACGCTCGACGAGATCAATAGCGCGGTGCAAGACACGGCCAGCGCCGTGACCTCCGACCAACGGACGATCATCTTCAGCTCGGTGCGCGCCGGCGGACTCGGCCAGACTGACTTGTGGCAAGCGACACGCTCGAGCACGGCCGATCGGTTCAGCGCACCGCAACTGATCGCGGAGCTCGCAACGACCGGCTTCGATTGCTGTCCGTCGCCTTCGAGCGACGGCTCGTCGCTGCTGTACATCAGCACGGCACTGTCACCGAGCAACATGCGCCTCCTCATCTCGCAACGAAGCGGTAACGTGTATCAGCCGCCGGTGCTGTTCGATCCGATCTTCAACTCCACGGCGAACGAATCGGATCCGACGCTGACGCGCAACGGTGCCTACATCGTGTTCAGCTCGGACCGGCCCGGTGGGACCGGTGGCTGGGATCTCTACATGGCCGAGCGTCCGTGCTTGTAGCGTCAGGCTTGACCCGAAGACGAGACAGAAGGGGATCGGACCATCTGATGCACGGGCCGAGGTTGTTGTAGGTTCGCGGTTCTGACCGAGCACCAAGTGACGGCCGAATTCCTATCTCGCACCGACGTCGTTGCGGCGTTCAGATCGGACTTGAAACTCGGCACGCCGATCAAAGGAGCCGGCGAGGACCTGATCGAAGTCACCGATCCCCGGACTGGCACCACGAAGACGTTTCGCGGCTTCGAACTGTCGATCGCGCGAATGCTCAATGGCCAGCGGACGGCGGGCGCGGTGGTCGATGCCGCCGGCGCGATCGGCCTACCGATCTCGCTGGAGGGGCTGACGCGCTTCGTGAAGCAGCTGCGCGCTCTCGGCTTTCTGGCGAGCCCGCTCGACCCGCTCGTCCAGTCGCCGACCACGTGGGGGCAACGGCGAGAGTGGGACCAACAGACTCGCGCGCGGTATCAGGTGGCGCTCAAGGAAGCTCGTCGTGACGAGCTGAGTGCGGCGAAGCAGCACCTCGATGAGCTACGGCTAGACGATCCCGACAACACGGACGTGCGCGTACTGCATGCGTGGGTCGACGAGCGGCTGCAGACTCCGTCGGACGGAGAGGCGCTGCCCGCGTTCGCCGACATCTTCAACGCCGTAGAACGCAGCTGGTTCGAAGAGGGCGAGCGGGAGAGCGAGCAGAACGAGCAGCCGGTGGCCGACCCACCCGAGGATGCGGAGGATCCGGTCGGCGAGTCGACGGCGCGCCGGCGTGTCCCGTGGAAGTGGCTGGCGGCGCTCGTCGTGGTGGTGGGGATCGGCCTCGCGGCCCTGGTGCCATTACCGAATGCGACGAAGGGGACCTTCGAGCTGTCCGCGCGCAACACGGCCAACGTCACGGTGACACGGCCGGGCGTCATCGGAACGGTCGCGGTGACCGAGGGCCAGTGGGTCGAGTCGGGTGCGACCGTCTTCCTCTATGACACGCAGTCAGCCAAGCAAAAGCTCGCGGACGCCGAGCTCCAGGTATCGGCGCTTCAGAACCAGCTCGCGGAATTGGCCAGTCAGGCCGACAAGCCGAACCAGGAGGTCGACGCCGCGCACGCCGACTTGAGCGCCGCGCAGGGCGAGCTCGAAAAGGCGAAGCAGGACGGCAAGAGGCGGGCGATCGCGAAAGCCAAGAAGAAGGTGAAGCAGGCGGAGACCAGAGCAAGGCTCGTCGAGATCGCGGCGGCCAAGCTGCGGCCGTCCGTGGACGCGGCAATCGGCCCGAGCAAGGACGAGCTCCAGGCCAAGCTCGACCAGGCGATCTCCGAGCGCGACGCGCAGAAGGTGCTTAGTGAGGTTGCGCCCGTCACCGCGCCGGCGGCGGGCTTCGTCGCGGGGCTGAAGGTGAAGCCCGGCGATCAGGTGCAGGGCGGCACGCCGGTGTGCCGGCTCGACGACACCAAGGTGCTGGTGGTGAACATGCGGGTAGGCAAGGGCGACTCGATGATCGAACGCCAGACCGCATCGCTTACGATCGATGGCAAGGACCTCACCGTGAAGATCGATAAGATCGAGAACGGCGAAGGCCGGGGAGTCCTGGACAATGCACGCGGTACGCTGAAGGCGGGCACCAAGGGTGAGCTCAGCATCGACGCCGGCACACAGTCGCTGCTCGGCAGATGGTTCTGACGGCGGTGTCAATAGCCGGGCGCGTAATGGCCCGGCTGCCACAACCACTCGATGCCGTCCCAGTACCAGAACCCCGCGACCCAGATGTAGCTGGTGCCAGGATAACCGTAGCCGTAGCCGTAGCCGTAATACGGGTAGAACGGCGCTCCGAACGACAGCGAGAATCGGTCGTGGAAGTCATCTTCGTGGAAGCGCCGTTCGCCAAAGTGACCTTCGTGGAATTCGTGGCCGCCGCGAAAGCCGCCGCCGCGAAAGCCGCCGCCGCGGAAGCCGCCGCCGCGAAAGCCGCCGCCGCGGAAATCGCCGCCGCCGCGAAAGCCTCCGCCGTGGAAGTCGCCGCCGCGAAAGCCGCCGCCGCGGAAGTCGCCGCCGCGAAAGCCGCCGCCGCGGAAGTCGCCGCCGCCACCGTGG
>JAQBQF010000192.1 GCA_028287115.1 Myxococcales bacterium | reverse complement strand
CGCAGGGCGCGTGCGAGCGCCACGAACGCCACAACACGAAGAGCTACGCCGGCAAGATCGCGTCGACCGCGCTACGCGACAGCGTGCGTTCGCAATGCAAGACTTTCGGCGTCACCACCGAATGATCGCGGCCGCGATCAAGAACCCCGGTCCGGTCCGCCACCGTCCGGATCTTCATGAGCGGAGCTGTTCGCGAACAGTGTCTTGAAGTACCGCTCCGGGGAATTCAGGAAGTCACGAGTGATCGTGTAGTGCTCGGTGTCTTTATAAGCGATGGGCGCGATGCCCTCGCTTGCGAGGCGATAGATCATCGCGTTCGGGTAGGCCATCAAGATCGGTGAATGCGTCGCGATGATGAACTGCGAACCGCTTCCCTCTACGAGGTTATGAATGATCGTGAGCAAGCTCAGCTGTCGTTGTGGTGACAACGCGGCTTCCGGCTCGTCGAGAATGTAGAGTCCCTGACCGTGGAATCGATGATTCGCGAGCGCAAGGAAGGACTCGCCGTGCGATTGCTCGTGGAGTGAGACGCCGCCATACGCATCGATGATCCGAGGTCCCAATGACGGCTCCTCGTCCAACCGCTCGATCTCGGTTGCGACGTTGAAATAGCTCTCGGCACGCAAGAAGAAGCCATCGCGCGGGCGCTTGACGCCACGGACGGGTCGCAAGAATTGGTGAAGCTGCGACTCGGACCGCCGTGTGCCGAACTTGAAGTTCTTTGTGCCGCCCTCCGCATTGAAGCCGGCGATGACCGCGATCGCTTCGATCAGCGTCGATTTTCCTGAGCCATTTTCGCCGACGAGAAATGTCACCTTCGGATCGAGTTGGAGCTCGTCGAGCTTTGCGATCGACGGGATCGAAAACGGATATGCGTCAAATGCCGGGACGTTGTCTCGGAGGAGACGAATCGCTCGAAGGAAGCCGTGGGAGACAGGCATACGAAGGTACAGGGTTGGCGTGGCGAATCTACCGCGAGCCCCGGATCGCAGGTAACCCGATCACGAAACCAACTCCGGTCCGGACCGTCGACGCCAGATCATGACGTGAGCCGTCGAAGCTCACCGATTCTGCCGATGAGCGGACACCGCAACGAGCGCCGGTCCGGAGCTTGAAGCGGACCGGCTGCAAGGGCGGGAGTTTTCAGGGATCTGACATGCGCCGGAACGACGCCGCTACTTTGTTAGCAACCGTTGTAGCTGGTGGTCGATACCAGTCCGCACATGCCGCAATACGCCCAAAAGCCACAGCCCCAACCCCAATCGGCGACCGCGTCGCACGCGATCCAACCGCAACAACCGCAACCCGAACCTTCGTCCGCTCCGGCCGACATGTCTCCAGGCATGGGGATCATGGAGCTATTGCGGCGAATGGCAGGGACGCAGGCTTCGCAGACCGGACCTCACCCTCAGCGCAGCGGAGTTTCCGCATCGGATGTCGTTCAAGCCACCGACCCAGGCGCTCTCGCGCGTGGAAACCGCAAGGTCGGACAGTCCGATCAGGTCGGTGACGCGTGGATCGATCACGGGGCAGTCTGCGATGGAAGAACTGATCCTGCACACGGCTGTTTTCTGCACGACCCACAGCGCCTGCGACTGATCATCGATTTCAAAGATCGCGTTCAAACGGCAGCGACTAACTACAAGATTGCGTTGACGCAGCTGCGCGTGGACGAGCTCGTCCAAAAGGACGACGACCTCAACTGGGTTCTCTCGCTGGCGCTCGACGTCATCGGCGCTCACTTTCTGAGTGTTGCCACAGGGGCGCTCAAGAACCTCAAAACGTCGGGTGCGTCGAAGCTAGAAAGCTTAGCGGTCCTAGCGGCAGAACAAGGCGAAGCGCTTGGTCCATGGGCCTCGCGCGCACAGACGTTGCTCACGATGGTGGACGACAAGGCCATCGAAACATACGTGAAGGCCGGATTTGACCCCATCAAGAAAGGCGTGTCTAAGGCCGCGCAAGCAGGTATGAACCTCGACGACAAAACGGCAAGATCGTCAGCCCTGTCCTACATCGACCAACTAACGAATGGCTGCGATGTCGGCTTCGACAAGTTCGCGCTTCACGCGACCGCAGCTAGCAACGACGCCGAGCTCGTCGTGTTGTGGGAAGGCATGGAGAAGGTCGATCACACCGTCGGTGCCTACAAGACTGCGCTCGCCGACAAGATCTCGCGATTCAAGAAATCCGGTGTCAACGAGCTCGGGCGCAAACTTACCTACGATCGATTTAGTCACGAAGCAGAAGTCCACCGAGATACGCGTGTCATCTGGCTCGTCCATGCGAGCGGAGCGAGATCTCTTTGGTACCAATCGCAAGAGGGTGACTTCAACCCAACTTACATCGAGAAGGGAGATCCAAACTCCGATTCGGAGTATCCGGAATACGCCAAGACTTCGCATCCGTTCGGCCCGCGCGATCCACGTGAAAGCCCAGTCCTCGACCGTCGAGTCCCAACTGAGTTTCAAGACATCGCTATCGCGAAGAGTGAACAGAAATGGGGGTCGACGCCGACGATGGAGGATCCGTCCACGACTCTCGCTCGGAGCCTGGGAATGATCGGCCCCAAAGGCAAGCCAGCCGCAGCCGCGGCGACAAGTAATAGACCGAGCTCCCCAGCGGTGCCGTTGCCGCTTTCGCCGACGCGCGGCGAAGATGTTTTGTCGATGCCGCAGCCCTTCGGGAAACCGCGACCATGAGAGCCCGCATCGTTTACGGACTCCTCGTCATTGCCACCTCGGTCGTCGTGGCTCTCACGATCAAGCTCGAACGCGCGCGGTCGGAGAGCAAAGCACTGGCCGAGGAGCACCTCGAGTTTTGCTCCAAGGTGAAGCTATCCATTCACGACGACCGGTTGGCGTTCCTGAGTGGGAATCTGCAACGTCAAGAGCGCGCCCTTGATCGGTTTTTCGAAGGCCCGGTCATGTATCACAACGCCGACAGCCTCCTGATCTGCATATCCGACCTGCCCGAGCTCCCACTCTTCTGTCAGCTCAATAAGGACTGGGCCTGTCTCGCCCGATTCGCCCAATCGATCGAGGATTTGCTTGATCGGGTCAGTCGCTGAAGTGCACGGGCCAGAGATCCGAACCCGCGCTCGGGTACTACTTGCACGCCGGCAGCTTGTCGATCGTGCGCGTCTGCTTGCCTTCGTGTATCGAGGCGCCGCCGGTCGGGCTGCCGTCAACGGTTGCAAACACCTTGCCGGTAGTCACGTCGACGACGAGCACCTGGTTGTGCGCGAGTGGGTATCGCTCATGTTCGAATCGTATGCTGCGATCGCCACTTCTTGCCATCGAGCTGGGCGAGATCCCGACCGGGGTTTGTTACGGCGCGTAGTTTCGGCGCGCGCATCGCGCATCGATCGTCCGCGTGTCGGTCGCGCTGTCCGTACTGCGGCGGACTGGACAGCAGACGCCGCAGGCTTCCGCGCGGTAACGCCTGACTCGCCGCTGGCTGACGGTGCGGTGCATGACGCGGCCACGCGAGATCGCGATCAGGTATGGTCCGCCTCCCATGAAGGCCGTCGTCGCCGAACGCTACGGCGGTCCCGAAGTCCTCGCGATCGTGGACCGACCCGATCCGGAGGTCGGCCCACGCGACGTGTTGATCGCCGTCAAGGCTGCGAGCCTGAACCCGCTCGACTTCAAGATCCGCGAGGGCAAGGTCAAGCTGGTCTTGAAGTTGAAGCCGCCGATCGCGCTGGGCTGCGATGTCGCCGGTGTCGTCGAGAGAGTCGGCGCCGAGGTCACGAAGTTTCGCCCCGGTGACGAGGTGTTCGCGAGGCTCGAGAAGGATCGCATGGGCGGTCTCGCGGAGCGCGTTGCCGCAACCGAGCAGGTCGTCGCCAGGAAGCCCGCGCGCGCGTCGTTCGAGGAGGCCGCCGCGATCCCGCTCGCAGGGCTGACCGCGCTGCAAGCGCTGCGCGAAGCCGCCGGGCTCACCCCCGGTCAGCGCGTGTTGATCCACGCGGGCGCCGGCGGCGTCGGTAGCCTCGCGATCCAGATCGCGAAGGTGCTCGGCCTCCATGTCACCACCACGACGAGCACCAAGAACATCGACCTCGTCAAGCAGCTCGGCGCCGACGCGATCGTCGATTACACCAAGCACGAGCCGCTCCCCGACGGCCTCGACGCTGTGTTCGACACGCTCGGCGCGGCCTCGGAGCTCGCGTCGCTCGGGGCAGTCAAGCGCGGCGGCATCGTGGTCGGCGTCGGCGGCCTGCCCGATGGTGCGTTCGCGAAAGCCCGGCTACCGGGGTTCGCGCGCCCGGTGATCTGGCTCGCGACCGGCAAACGGCGCCGCGCAGCGAACCGAGCCGGCGCACGCTTCGCGTACCTGTTCATGCGGCCCGACGGTGAGCAACTCGCCGAGCTCGCGAGCTGGATCGACGACGGCCGCTTGAAGCCGCTCGTCCATCGCAGCTATCCGCTCGCCGAATCACGCCAAGCGTTTGCCGAGCTCGAACGCGGCCGCGCTCGCGGGAAGATCATCGTGACGATCTGAGTGCCTAGAACGTACCCGCGACGGTGGCGCATCCGGACCGGGGTTAGTTAATCGATCGTTCGTTGAGAGATCCGGTGAGAGATCCGGACCGGGGTTTGTTTGGCAGCTCGACATAGCTGCGTTTTGTCCGCTCGGCGTCTTCGACGTCCGCATGTCAGCCGGACCGGACGTCCCGCTTGCACCGCCGACCTGATCGGAACCGAACCACTCTCGCAGGTAGCGCTCAAGCGAAGCTCCAATTTCGCTTTCGAGCGTCGCTACTGCATTCCGGATCTGCAGCATCGAGATCGCGCTAGCATCGTCGACCGTTGGGTGCTGTTGCCCGACGACGCGCGCGCGGCCTGCTCGCTGCATCACACGCATCGCTCGTACTTCTCGGCGAACCGACGAGCAGCATCGATCCGGTCACCGAGGCGCGGATCTATGACGGCATGCTCGGATCCCTTTCAGACGCGTGCGTCGTATCGTCGATTTCACCGCCTTCAGTTGCTGCCGCGCCTCAACACGATCGTCCTTGTTCACGAAGGGCGCGCGATCGACGCCGGTCGGCTCGACGAGCTCCTCGCGCGCCAACCGATGTTTCGCGAGATGTGGCGCGGCTACACTTCCGAAGCCTCCGGCGATCCGAGCAATCGCGCTGCCTGACCCCGCCGCGATCACAAGCGGTAGCTGAGGCCGAGGAGCAGCATCAGCTCGCCGTCGCGGTGCGTGGGACCGTTCGGACCCGCGTTGTAGAATTGGAACGTCTGGTGGAGATACGTCAGCATCGGGCCGCCGGTCACCGACCAATGCGCGCTGATCGGCACCGTCGCGCGCACCGACGCTTCCACCGTCGGAAAGAGCCGGCTGTCGTGTACCGGCTGCATCGTCGAATGATCGATCATGTCGCCCGAGGCCGACGTGTGAATCGCACCGGCACCGACGAGGCCTGCGAGGTTCCAGTGAGCGAACCGCGCGCTGCGTGCTATGTACGCGGTGGCTTTCGTGTCGGTCGTGTGAAGCAGCGCGGTCTGGCTGCCATCGTAGATGCCGAGCTTGCCCTGCGCGAGCGACAGCGCGCCGCCGAAGGTCCAACCGTAGAGCTCGAGCACGTTGAGCTCGACGCGAAGACCTTGCGAAGGTTGATACTGGGTCGCTTCGCGCGTCGCGGCGATCGTGACCGAAGTCGAGTCGCGCATCGGCGTCGCGAGATCCGGTGCGGGCTCGGCATGCGCGGTGGTACTCGCGATCACGATTGGCAACAGGAGTGGTCTCATGCGCCAACGCTACGGCCGCGGGTCGCCGCGTGACGAGCGGAGAAGCCGGCAAACGAGCAGCAAGCCAACGCTTGCCACATCGCCGCGCGAACATCGGCGGCAGTTTCTAGCTCGTGCGCGCGGTGCACGGTGGCCCGGTCTCAGCGCCGCGCAAAGCCGTGGGATCGCTTTCAATAGGACGATGGCACCGCGGGCTTGCCGTCGTACTCGCAGATGAAGCGATTGCTGTCGCCGCAGGTGTGCGTGCCCATCTGGCCGTTGTTGTCGAGCGCCGCGCAGGCCTCGCTCGACTCGGATTGCGGCGAGGTGAGGTCGCGATACCCGGCGGTGTCGATCACAGTCCGATACAACGATGTCTGCCGCTTGCTGAGGCCGATCCACGTTCGGATTGTCATCGAGTAGGTCGTCTTGATCGTCGTGTCCTCGGCGGCATCGTCGATCACGACGAGATGCGCGCCAACCGCGTCCGCTTCGCACGCGAGCTCGCCCGGCAGCCAGCCGCCGTTTGCGATGCTCACGCGGTAGCACGACGTCGCGACGCGCGAGTAACTCGGCGGGCACTGACCCGCGTCGAACGCGAAGACCGGTGCGTCGATGAGAAGACGCGGCGCGTCGACGTTGCTGCCGTTGCTGCCGTTGCTTCCATCGGCTACGCCGCGCGTGTCGAAATCCGCCGCATGCCGCGCGAGCATGAAGCACCACGTTCGCAGCGAGCACCGCCCGTCGTAGCGCCGCAGGCTCTTCCACAATTCCTCCGAGGTTCGCGAGAACGCGTCGTGGGCGTCCGCTTCGTTCGGCAGGATCGCGCAGAGCCAACCGCACCGGGAGCCCGCGGGAGAACGCGTCGCGCGTCGAGCTTGAGTGTGTTGAAGAAATCCCGGTCGGGTTCCTCACGGGTTTCTGCTCCAAGCGTTGCGGTCAGTGGCCGCGGCGTCAGGGGCTCGATGCGAGGCCTGACTCTTTCGGGTCCGTTTGCACCACGACGTATTGCTTGCGCGTCTCGACTCCATCACCGGGCCACGATGCGGCGTAGCGACGCAACGCCGCGGCTCCTGCAGGAAAATCGGCTCCGTTGATCCGGCAATCGGCCATCACCTCGCCGCCCGGCATGCGCGCAGCGTACAGCCGGACTCCGTAGAGGCGATCGCTGTCGAGCACGGCGTGCATCGTGTTGATGCATCCGCTGAACATGCAACACGGGCATCCAGACGCGTGCTCGCCGTCGCTCGACGTGTCGGAGAAGACGCCTATCACGGGGCTGAGCACGACACGGCGACGGCCGCGACCCGGCATGCCGAAGGTGAGGTACGTGAGCTCGAGCGCATCGGACTTGACGGCCTCGATCAAGGCGCGCAGATCGACCTGGGCCCATTCTGCGAACCCACTGGTGATCGCGTCGCTCAAGGTGGCGCCTGTGCTGTGCTGCCACTCGAACACCGCGCCCACACCAAAGTGCGGATGTGACACCTCGATCGTGGTGCTCGTCCTGATCTCCTCACCTTCCGCAGGCGGTTTGAACGAAACGAGCTGAGGTTTCAAGATCAGGCCGTTGGCCACAGCCAGCCGATCGTCCTCGCACTCACACGGTCCCAAAGACTCGGCCACGCTCGTCGCGAGCAAGTCGACGAGGTCGACCTTCTCCTCCCACGTTCGCAGGTCGCTGGCGAACGCGACGGTCAGGCGACTGCCGATTCCTGGATTTGGAAACGCCGTGAAGTCAGGGAGCGGCGCTGGCTTGTCGCTCTTTCCGAATAGCTTCTTGATACGGTCGAACATGCCGTCGCGATCATTACTCATTTCGAGCCCCGAGCCGGAGCGTTGAGGGATCGTAACTTGTGTCTGACCCGTCAGCCTCCTGCGGGATCCGGTCTCGCCCTACCGTTGGGTTAGACATCGTCCACTTCGCAGCAAGCTGCGAAGACATCGACCTCGATTGCTCTTGGTCGCGGCGCCGGCGAAACAACCCCAGTGAAACAACCCCGGTCGGGTCCCACGCAGCAAGGCCGCCCTCCAGCCACGGTCCAGTTAGCCCAGTCAAGCGATGCGACGACGAAGCTCGGTCGGGGTCGAGCCCGTCCAACGTTTGAACGCACGATGAAACGCGCTTGGCTCGGAATAGCCGACCAGATACGCGACCTCGGAGATCGCGATCCGGCGCTCGGCAAGGTAGCGCAACGACAGACTATGTCGGAGCTCATCGAGCACGGTATCGAAGGTGGCATTCTCTTCCTCGAGCCGACGCTGGAGACTTCGCTCGCTCATATGCAGCTGCTCGGCGACGTCGGCCAGGCTTGCCGCACCATCGCGTAGCGCAGCGGCGAGAACGGTACGCACGCGTTCGATTATCGTCCGGGTCTGGACGGGCAATGCCGCGAGGAGTGCTTCGGCATGACGCTCGATGATCTTCGACAGCATCGGATCTGCCGCAGGTACCGGGCGCGCGAGCGCCGCGGGATCGAGATCGATCGCGTTCATCCTCGCGCCGAAGCGCGGCACGACGCCGAGGACACGAGCGTGCTCGCGCGTGCTCCGCGGCGCCGCGTGTCGGAACTCGACCGCACGGGCCCGCAAGGGCAGCCCGGTGATCTGGCCGCCGACGACCACCAAGGCTGCGAGCGTGAACTCTGCGGAGTGACGGCATTGCACGTCGGCGACGCTGAATGCGTGCTCGACCCGGGTCACGTCCCGCGCGTCGATGATCGAGAACACCGCGACGTCGTGCTCGAGACGATTGTAGCGCGCGATTCGTTCGAGCGCCGCGCGAGCAGTCGGAGCGGTACGGGTTACGTAGTCGAGCACGTCGAACATTCCGGGTCGCATGGCCTCGGCCGCGTGAAGTCCGAAATCGTCGTCATTGCTCAGATGTGCGGCCTCGTTCCAGAGCTGCTCCTCGAGGGCCAGCGAGATTCGCGCGTCGGGGTCCGCGGCGGTCGCGGGATCGAAGCCGGTCGCACGTTGCAGGTTGCTACGCGGTACGCCGGCAGCCGAAGCGGCGTGGACGATCATGGCGCCAATGCGCGCGGACATCTGCACCGCCCCCATGCAGCGATCGTACTCGATGGCGTGCGAGGTCAATAGTCCGGCGCCTACGGTCACCGCGGAGTCCGATGAAGATCCGCATCGTGAGTCCATGGAGAAAACCACGGCTCGCACGCAACTTGTCGCCCTTCTTGGCCTTCTATGCTCGCCGGCATCCGCCGCGCCGCTTGTCGCAGATCTCGATAGCCGTCCACCGACCCCCCTTCACGTCGACGTCGAGATCGATCCCACGGCATTTGTGTTCGAAGGGCATTCCCTTCACGTCGGATTTGGGAGAGGCCGGTTCCGGGTCGATCTGGGCGCGTTCGCGATGCGGGTTCCGCACGCCCTCGATGGCAACGAGGGTTTCACGCGAAGCTTCAACGGCTTCGGCGCCAAGTTGCAGTACTTCCTGTTCGACGAGGCCCGGGGTGGATTTGTCGGGCTCGACGCCGGCGTCGCCAGCTCGCTCATCGAGCGCGACGGCACCGAGATGGCCTCGAACACCACGCAGTTCACGGCCGGAGCGAACGTCGGTTGGCGGTGGCGGATCACGAACCAGCTCTATGCTTCGACCTGGATCTCGGTCGACCGGAACGTCAACGCTCGCGATGTCGTCCTCGACTCGTCGACGTACAAGGCGAGCCGGTGGACGGTGTTTCCGGCCATTCACCTCGGTTACAGGTTCCAGTGAACGGCTCATCCGAAGCGAGGGCAGTGTCCGGCGCGCCGCGCATGTTGCTCCGGCTCGAGAGTGTTGCCGCACTCGCCGGCGCGATCGGTGCGTACTACACGCTGAATGGCCAATGGCCGCTGTTCGCGGTGCTGTTTCTCGTTCCCGATCTCTCGATGCTCGCCTACCTCGCAGGCGCCAAGATCGGCGGCATCTGTTACAACTCGGCGCACAGCTACCTCGGTCCGGCGGCGCTCGTCGTACTTGGATTAACCGTCGACGGCCATCTACCTCTCGAAGTCGCCTGCATCTGGGCCGCGCACGTCGGCTTTGACCGAATGCTCGGCTACGGGCTGAAGTACGGCACCTTCAGCGATACCCATCTCGGGCGTGTTGGTGCGAGACGTATCGCCCGGACGACGGAGACATACGCGTGAAAGCGCCTGTCTTTGCGAGAACTGCCGGCACCTTTACCTGCTCATCGCCGTCTTCAGCGTGTTCGCGATCGCTTACGTCCCTTCAGTCATCGTGATCGAGGCGGATGCCACCGCGACAGCCGCCAACCTGATGGCCAATCGAACCCTGTTCGGCATTGGCGTCTTTGCAGATGTGCTCGTCATGCTCACCGAAATCGTATTGTCCGTGATGCTGTTTATCATATTCATGCCGGTGAGCCGAACGCTGTCTCTGATCGCGCTGGGGTCACGGCTGGCGATCGTGGTCCATTTCTTCGGTCTAGCCGCGGAGTGACGTGCTCACATACAATCGCGGTGTGCATACGTTCGTGAGGGTGTTGATCGCGTCGATCGGCGGCGATCCGGACCGAGGTTTGTTTCGTCGACGAGTCCCGGGCACGACGGACGCCAAGTGACACCGATTGGCCGAAGGACGGACGCTTCGTGTAACCCCGGTCCGCATCGTCGGCCGAGGACCGCGAACAAATCGCAAATCGTCGCGGGCCGCTGCTAGTGCGCCGCCAGCGTGGCCATCGCGAGCTGGCTCCAGAGCTCGCCGTCGAACACGCGCAACTCGATCCCGTATTCGCCCCTTACGTCGGGGACGAGCGTCAGGGTCGCACTCGCTGTGTCGGCGAGCACGGTCGCGCTGGACTCCGGGCGCACGGCGAGCCTCCACTGGAACGTCAGCTGCCGGTGTTCCGGGCTCGCGCTCGTGCTGCCGTCGAGCGTCGTCGCCGCGCCGGCGGCGACCATGGTCGGGCCGACGACCCTCGCCGTCGGTGCCGCGCCCTCGACGGTAATCACGACATGGTAAGAGAGCTGCTCCGCGGCCTGGCCGACGAACCACCGGTCGTAGACATAGATGCCGCGCGTCGTCGGAACAATCGCGATCGCGGCTGTTTCCTCGGTCGGCGAAGAAGTGGTCGCGCGAGGCGGCGCCTCCACCAGCTCCCAACGATAGTGGCCGAGGCCCGCTGGAATGTGGTCGTCAGGCGGGGCGAGCTCGATCCCGACCATCGCGGTGGTCCTCTCGTACAGCGTCGGTACGTCCTCGGTACAGCCTGCGCCGACCGCGATCGCTAACACGAGCATGCGCCTACAGATCACGGCCCACCGTTCCAACGAAAGAGGTCGTCCCGACATACGAGAACACGAGGCTCGCGCTGACCCACACCATAGGAAAGGCAAGCGTTCCGCCGAGGGCGAGCGTGTGGAGCCGTGCGTGCGGATCCGATAGGCGGAGCGCGTTATCGAGCTCGGCGGTCAGCATCGTCGAGTGCGTGCCGAGGCCGACGCCGAAATTCGCGCGCCCGAAGGCGTCGAACCCATGTTCGTCGCCGCCGAGCAGCCAGTCGAGCCCGGCGTCGATCTGGACGAGGAATGGCCCCCGCGTGGCGGTCACGCTCGCCCCCGAACGCACGCCGAACGGCGCCGGGATCGCGCTCGCGGCATCGGCGGGGCGCTGCTCGGCGCCTGCATAGCTCGCAACCGAGCCCGCCGCGTCGACGTTGCCGATCGGCAAGATGAAGCCAGCGTTCGTCGATAGGGTCGCGGCACCGAGCGCGCGGTGGTAGGTGCCGGCGAGGATCGCCGTGCGTCGCCCCGCGAGCGTCATGTCGTTCTGCAACGCGAGGTGGGTCTCCGACAGCTGCGCGAATACGCCGTAGCGGCCGATCCTGTAGTGCCCGAACACGTCGAGCCGCGTCGCCGCGCCAAAGTCGAGGTCCTTCGCGTCGCCGACGCCGACCTGCGCGCCGGCACGCGCGGGTGCCGTCGTGCGATCGAGCGTCGAGAAGTATGGACGCGGCGCCTTACGATCTTCCTCCCACGCCATCTCCGGCCCGGTATCGACGAACATCGCGTCGCTCGCCGCCGGGCGCGCCGAGAGCGCCATGCCCTTCGACCACTCCTTGGGCGGATGCTCGCGCTCGTCCGTCGAGCGCCATACCTCGGCGTTGTCGACGTAAACCGCCTGGGCCGCGAACGTACCGTCCTCGTTGTAGAGCCAGAACCGGCCGTCGCGCGCGCCGTCCCGGTACGTGCCATCGCTCGCGAGCTTGCCGTTCGCGTGCCACGCCCTGCCCGGGCCGTTCGGGACACCGTCGCGAAGCCCGAACTCGAACCGTGCTTTGCCGTTCGGGTACGTCACGTGGTCAACAGCGAAACGCGGCGTGATCACGCCGCCGCACGCGGCGAGCGCGAGTACCAGCACCGCCCTCACCGCGGCACCGTGTAGGCGACATCGCCTGCAGCGGTGCCGGCCACGATGATCAAGTGATGCTCGTCGGCGCTGTACGCGACCAACTTCGCGGTGGGGGTCATCCCATTGACCGGCGGGAGCGTGACGGTCAGCTTCAGAGGTTGCCCGGCCTCGACCCCGAACACCTTCAACTGCGCACCCGACACCACCGCAATCTCGTAGCCCAGAGCCGAGAACGCACCGGCCGACACCGGCGTGTGCAGGTCGAAGCGCACCGTCGCGTCGACGTTGACTGCGAGGCCATTTCCGGTAACCGCGAACGGCTGGTTCGTTCCGGCCGCGATCACGGGCGGTGCGATGCCGGTGAAACTCCCGTGCTGGATCACCGCCAGCGGCGGTGTCGAGAACGCGTCGTACAGGTAGAACTGTGACGATGCGCCGTCGACCATGTACATCCAGTTGCTCGCGCCCAGGGTGACATCGGGAAACCGCACGGGGCATGGGATCTGCGTCACCGCGCCGGTATTCATGTCTACGGATGAGATCGGCTCGGTGGTGCCGTCGGCGGGGAAGCAGTCCACACGTGTCGAGTACGGGATCGTGACGTGCGCGGCGGTGCAACCGGGTACGTCTTTCAAGCTCATCAGCACGAATTGCGAGACCGCGACGCTCGCGACCTTGCCGAGTCCGCCGACCGCGACCACCTGACCCGTCGGATCGACGGAGATCGACCGCGGCGTGAAAGCGCCGAGGTCGAGCGTGGCCTGCGCTGCCGTCACCGGATCGACCCTGACGACCTCCGCGTGCCCCACGTCGTGCACGTACACGATGTGATCGATGTTCTTCGAATACGTGTATGCCACGACACCGGCGCCTAGCGGGACACCACTGGGAGTCGCCTCGATCGTCACGGTGTCGTCGCGAACCTCGTCACCCACGCGCGCGTGAAGCGCGATGATGTACGTGCCGGCCGCGTCGGCTACGAAACTCGGAGTCAGCGTGTTGCTGTTGTCGACCGACGCGAGCGATCCGAGCGGACGGGACACGAAGTCCCACGAGTACGTCGCTACCATCCCAGGCATCGTGGTCACGCTTCCAGAGAGATGCGCGGTCCCAAGCCAGGACACCGTCGCCTCCGGTCCGGCGTCGACGCTGGTGATCGCGCCGGTCGAGACGATGCGCAGATCGCTGCTGTCGGTGTTGTGCGCATCATCGCTGACGAGCAGTCGGAGCCGATACGTGCCGACGTGGTCGGGCGCGAACGTCGTTGCCGCAGCGTTGGCATCGAGCGGCACCGCGGTGCTTCCGGTCGGGCGCTGTAGGATCGACCACCGGTACGCGAGGATGGTTCCGTCGGGATCGAACGAGCGGCTTCCATCGAGAGTGACCGTCGCGCCGAGCGGATAGCTCGAGCCGGTCCCGGCGTTCGAGATTGGGTGTGCGCCACCCGCTGGCTGTGCCGGCGCTTCGAAGCCGTTGCACGCCGCAAGGAGCGCGACGATGCCGAGCATCCTCATTGGAATGGGTCCACGATCGTGGATTGCGCGCTCGGCTTGACCGCGCGCGCAGCCGAGATGGCCGCATTCGCTGGGCCGGGGTTACCGAACGCACCGATGACCTGGTGGTCGACGGCGAGCTCGCGCACCAGGAATGCCTGGAGGTCGGGAAGCGTCAGGCGAGCAACCGCGGTCGCGACGGTGTTGAAGTAATCATCGTCGAGCCCGAACCGAGCCATGAAAGCGAGGCGGGCGGCGACCGCCTCCGTACTCGCGACGTTGACAAGCAAGGACTCGAGCACCTTCTGGCGGCCGAGCACGAACGCCCCGCGGTAGACCTCGGGATCGCGGCGCAGCTCGTCGAGGATATTGATGATCGCCTGACCCGCCTCGACGGCGCGCGCCGCATCCACGTTGCCCGCGATGGTCCAGATCCCGCCCGCGCGGCGCGGTTCGTAGCTCGCCGCGAACCCGTAGGTCAAGGCGCGCTTCTCGCGCAGTTGAGCGAGCTGCGCGTCGAGTACGGCTTCGAGCACGAGGCGCTTGGGATAGTCGTCGTCGACGCCGCGACCGCCGACGAAGTACGCCGCGAGCTCGACGGTCGGCGACGGTTTCGCGGTGACACCGACCACGAATCCCGGGCTCGTACGCGGCGGCGTCTTGACGTCGCGCGTGTGCGACCCGGCGGATACCTGATCGGTGTTGAAGGCGATGTGACGCTTGATCAGTGCCGGATCGAACGCACCGACGATCACGAGCGTCGAGTTGTTTGGCGTGATCTGGCTCCGCGCCCAGTCCTCGACGACATCCTGCGACAGGTGCTTCACGCCCGCCGCGGACATCGAGCTTCGCGCGTACGCATGCCCCTCGCCGTAGAGAGCGAGCCGGATTTCGGTGTCGTACGCGTCGCGCTCGACGACGCGCGGCTGCGAAAGCCGCGCGATCAGGTACTTCTTCTGCTCGTCGGTGAGGCCGTAGCCCGGCAGGCGCAGCTCACTGGACACCGACGCGATCAGGTCATCGACGCGGATCGAGAGGCTGCGTTCGCCAAACACCATCGAGTCCGCGTAGACGTCCGAGGCGCCCACGGTGTACGCGACGCCCTCTTTGCCGAACGGCGCATCGGCCGCTCCAGCGTCGACCACGAGTCGCGCATACGCGAGCGGCGCGCCGGTTCCTTTGGCGAGCACGACCGCGAGCCCGTTGCTCTGGGTATACCGCTCGGTCTGGAGCGGGGCGGACGCATGCAGTGGTGGCAGCGGCTGATCCGCGAGCGTTCGATCGACGCGGGCGCCGTGCTGTTCGACGACGCCTTGGAACACGCTGCCCGATCCGACAGAGCTCGTGTTGGTCGGCTCGATCAGTACGAACCGAGCGCGAGCTTCCGTGAACCAGCTCTCAGCGAGCGCGCGTACGTGCAGCGGCGTGGAGGATGAGAGCTCCTTGATGCGCGCGATGATCGAGCCGTTTGGCTCGTACTGCTGGAAGTCCGAGGACAGCTCATTGCGACCTTCGAGCGACTCCCAGCGCGCGATCAGGCTAGCGGCGCGACGCTCCCACGTGTGCACCCAGCCGGCCCCCGTCGGCTCCGCCCCCGGCTGCGCGATCTGGTAGTACGTGTCGCGCAGCGCGCTGCCGAGGCGGCCCTTCGCTTCGTCAAAGTCGCTGGCCGAATCGAGGACGATGCTCAACGCGAGCACGGGCGCTCGTGGACCACCCAGGATCTGCGACGACGCCGAGTGTCCCCAGTGATAGAGAAACGCGTAGTCCTCGAGGTTGCTCGCGATATGCGGCCACGCGAGCTCGAGCAGCCGGTAATCCGTCGATGCCATCGGCGGCAGTGGCCACGTCACGAGCAGTGTTGGCTCGTCGACCGCGCCGCGCAGCTTCACGGTGCCGCCCTGCACCGGCGCCGGCGCGATCGCCGACGCCACCGCGGGCACTCGCTTCGGGACGTGCGCGAATCGGTTCGTCACCGCCTGCTGGACCATGGCAGCATCGACGGCACCGCTGATCGCGATGATCGGAGTTCCGCGGCGGTAAGGGCCAACGATGAACGCGCAGACATCCTCGTAGGTGATCGCGGCGACGGTCTCGCTCGAATCGACGCGGCGGTAGGGATGTCCTTCCGGGTAGATCGCTTCGTGGATCGCGCGCCGCAGCTGGCTGCCACCTCCACCGGCGCGTTCGCGGAGCTCGTTGCGAACGACCTCGCGCTCGCGTTCGAACAGCTCGCGTGGAATACCCGTGCACCCGATCGTGATCCGCTCCGCCTCGATCCTGACAAGATCATCGAGTGCGGCAGGGAGAGCGCGCGCCTCGTACGTCGTCGCGTCGGTCGTGGTGTACGCGTTGAAGGATAGTGCAACGGTGGCGAGCTCGCCGTCGATCGACGTCCTCGTCCCATCGCGACTCACCTCTGCCTCGGACAGAAGGTGCTCGACGAGGTGTGCGAGCCCTTCTTTACCGACCGGATCGTCGATCGAGCCCACCGGGTAGCGCACATCGACGCGCACCAGGCTCGAATCTGGCTCCGGCAAGACGACGAACCGGTAGCCCCGGTCGACGTCGAAGATCGTGCCTTGCGCGTGAACAGCGAGCCGTCGATCCGGTTCCGGCGGCCGGATCACCGTCCCGCATGCCGCCATCGCCACCACGACGCTCAACCACGTCGCGGTCAGTCGAGGCCGAACGCCGCCGCGCGGTGACGTGCGCCCCCCGACAACAAGCAGGTACGCCACAAGGCCTTGTATCACGCCACAGTCGCCACCCGAGTTGCCGTAAAGAGAGACTTCATTCACGACCAGCCCGGCGGTCCGACGCGCCGATTTACGCAGACTCACGTGTAGCGCGCGCCTTGCCATGGCACTCCGCATGTCGAGGCCACACGCATCTCACCTGACCCGGTCGGGTCCCTTCTCGGCCATCTGAACTGCCGGGGCCGGATCTTCCGCGTGGACCGCGAGTTCAACGTGCTGCAGCATTATGCGGCACACCGATCTGTGGCACTGCCGCGTTGGTGTTCTGTATGCTCTGCGATTATGGCCGCGTGCCAACAGAACGAGAGAGCAGACATGATGATTTGGCAGTCCACTATCGCCGCGCTCCTACTGATCTGTGGCTGTGGGCCATCGTCAATGCAGGTCTATAACCTATCCCGAACGGATAATGGTGGAGTTCCGTTCTTTCCACTCATCGCGGTGAACAAGGAGATCCGGCGCTACGACCAATTGTGGACGCGCGTCGAAGTGTTGGTTAAGGAACAAGTCGCCTACCAGAAAGGCGCTAAGCCGACGGACACTGAGTGGCGTGAGGTCGCGATGACCTCATCGTACTACTTGTGCAACTCTGCGACTCATAGCAACGCTGACCAACTTGAATTCCCGCACACTATTGCGAAGGCATTCTCCGACGTAAGCCTGTCCTCCCCTGAGGATTCGACCACAACCGCCAAAGCAGTCGAGGATCTTCTCAAGAGGCTCGCTTCCGATTACTGCAGCACCGATGCGGGCTCGTTGTTGGGAAGCCCGGACGATGCGTCGGTGAAAAGCCTTCAGGGCAAGAACCTTATGCTCCTAGGCCTGGAGCGTTCGACCGATCAGGTTCCATCGCCCACCCCCAACTATCTCAACGTGCGGGTGCCGAGGGGCGGTAGCGCAAATGCGGATATTAAGCTCGATGTGCGTGGCACACTCAGCGAGGCGATCGGGCAGAGGCAAGACCAGCTTCCGGCCGCCGTCGTTGCCGCCGTAGGGACATTGGGAGCGGCGGCACTCGGCGGCGTTGCAACGGTTGCTGCGGCCGGATTCAAGGGAGCGAGCTTGATCGAACTCAATCCACCGCGAGTTCCTTTCTTCGAGAAACCTAAGGTTGGGGATCATGTGATCTCCACCATCGGAGTGACCACCACCGTGAAGCATCGTATCTACGCTGTCACGATGCTTTGGCCTGTCGCCTTGCCCACGAAGATTCAAGTGGCTGGGAACGGATCCGGCTCCGGTCGGAGCGTGCCGGGCGAGACGTGGCAAGCATTCGATACCACCTCGAATCCCTGCGTCAACGTTAGCGCAGGTGACACGAACACGAATTGCATCGTGAACGTCACAGTAAGTGACGACACGATCCAGAATCCTGCGCCGCCCGCTGCAGTCTCCGCTGCTAGTAGCGGAAAATAGCCAGCCGTTGAACGGCTCATTCCTCCGCGCGATTGGCAAGTCTGCCGAGAGCAGATGAGTCCGGTGGATGAGTCCGGACCGGGGTTAGATTTCTTGATCCCGCAGGGATATCGAACGATATCTCGGCGTGGGATCGCATTCGCGCTAACGATCTTTTCGCGGCGATCCGGACCGGGGTCTCGAAGCGTCCCGGTTACCACGGACACCAAGCTAAACCGATTGCCCGAAGAACGGACGCTTCAAGTAACCCCGGTCCGGATCTCCGCCGCTTCAAGTAACCCCGGTCCGGTCTGCTCCACGCTCAAAGGTCACCTTACAAACCCCG
This sequence comes from Myxococcales bacterium, assembly GCA_028287115.1. Taxonomy (GTDB): domain Bacteria; phylum Myxococcota_A; class Polyangia; order Haliangiales; family Haliangiaceae; genus JABFXX01. The sequence goes on along the minus strand of JAQBQF010000192.1, from coordinate 1,474 downwards.
GTCGGGTCTGGTCCATTTCTTCGGTCTAGCCGCGGAGCGACGTGCTCACATACAATCGCGGTGTGGAGAAGTTCGTGAGGGTGTTGATCGCGTCGATCGCGATCGCGTGCAGGTCAGATCCGCAGCCCGACCGGACCGTCGAGCGACGTGCCGTGCGACCGCTCCCTGCGGGAACGCGGTGGACGATCCAGCGCGGCTGGAACGGCGGGAAGCCACCCGGGTCGCGCTTCCAATCGATCGTGAGCTCCGACGGTCATTACACGTCGTCGGGAGATGCCGAGCCAAGCGGGGTCAAGAGCCACTGCGAGACCGTGCTCGCGCCGGCGGTCATCCAACCGCTCGGCGAGCTGATCGCACGCACCGACCCGGCGAACTGGAAGATCCCGGATGAGCGCGGCAGCATCCGCACGACGTTCGCCCTGACGATCGGTGACGAGAGCATCGCGTATCAAGCGATGCCGAGCGATCCGGCGCTGAACGCCGCGCTCGACGCGGTGAGCTCCGCCGCCGAGACACAGTGCACGACGCACGCGGTTGGATCGGCTCCTCCGTGAGTCAGCCGGTGGTCCACCGCGCACCGGCCGGTTCCGACAGGCGCGACATCGATTTCACAATCACCTGATCGTGTCCATCGGCTTCGATCCACAGCGCGATGCCGACGGTGATCACTGCGGCTATGACGAACAACGGGACGTCGTAGCTGTCTGTGGACTCGATCATGTAGCCAAACGACAGCGCGGATAGGATCGGTCATGAAGGCACTTGGGAACGTAGCGCCGTTGACCTGTTCGACACGCAACTCCGTGCAATTGGCGCATTCGAGATCGCGCTCGCATCGTCGACCGTTGGGTGCTGTTGCCCGACGTCGAGCGTGAGGAGCTCTTCGCAAGTCGCCTCGAGCGTAACAACTCTCGGTCGGGCTCTCTTTCTCTTTCGTACGCCCGAACTACACGTGCTCGCAGCTCGATCGGATAGGGCTCTGCCATGCAGCGAGCAGAGAAACCGATCTGGCGTACAAGAACTGGATCAGCTCAGGTGAGCACTGGGATCAGACACCGCCCATGAGATAAATGCCCGATGAACCAAGCCATCATCCTGATCGCACTTGGGTGCGTGCTTGGCGCCGGATGCAAGCCGAAGGAGAAGGCCCCATCGCAGGCGAAGAGTGGCCTCGCTGCGCTGAGCGGAATGACAACGGCGCCGGCGACTGCCGATGGACTCATCGTGGTCGGCACACCGAAGCTCGGATGCTTCGCCTGGTCGACGGCGCGACACACCGCCGCTTGCGTGACCGGCTGGCAGGCTCCGGGTAACGGCGAGCTAAGTCTCAACTATCTCGATGCGACGGCCGGCGCCCCTCCCTCTACTCCGATCAACTTCGCCGGCGACATCGACGCCACCGAGGCACGCACGAACAACGAGGCCCTCGCCGCGGGAGGGTTCGCGAGTCTCTCGACGCTGCCTGCCCCACGAC
>JAQBQF010000325.1 GCA_028287115.1 Myxococcales bacterium | reverse complement strand
GTGCGCGACGACGGGACCGCCGAGCTCGGTCCCCTGACCGTCGCGACCGGCAATTGGTCGAGCGACAGCCGCTCGATTCCGGTGGACCTGCTCTGCGGCACGACGGTGATCGCGGTCCGCGCGTTTGCACCCGGGCATGGTGCGGTGCCGGCGTTTCGGTTCCTCGCGTCGACGTACATGCTCGCCTCGACTCCGGATTGCCCGTAGCGTGTGTCCGAAACGCAAAACGGCGCCGAGGCAGCGAGCCGCGGCGCCGTTCTGGAAATCAGGTTTCTTTACTCGAGCACGATCGTCGCCAGATAGGTGTTGTGCGCGGGGTCGTAGTAGATGTCCTGCGATGCACTGATCTCGACGTAGTACGTGCCAGCGACCGTGGCGGCCGGGCTCACCAGGTCTTCGTGGTAATTGGCATCGCTGCTCGATCCACCGTTCGGACCAAACGTCGTTGTCGCGTTGTTGGGACCGTAGAGCGTGACGAACGTGTCAGTGCGAGGGTCGCCAGGAAACGTGGTGACGTGGATCTTCTTTCCGACGGGGACCGTGATCTTGAACCAGTCTTGATCGGTCTGCGCAGGAATCGACGCGTTGTCGATCAACGCAGGCGAGGTAACCGCGGTAGCGCCAGCGCTCGTATTGTTCGTCGGTTCCGTGTCCGCGAACGCAGTGAGATTTGTGTTCACGTCCTTCAGCGAGTACATGTAGCCTCCGTCGCCGCTGATATCGAACACGATCGCGTAGAGCTTTCCGCTCTTGACGACCGTGCGGTTGGTAGCGCGGGCGCTGATGAGATCGGCGAAGTGTCCGCTCGCCGGGAGAATCGCAACTTTGGGAGCGGAAGCCACCGCGGTCACCGAAATCGAGGCGAGCGTGGGGAAACTGGCCGCCGTAAGCTCGTACAGGTTCGAATCGAATGGGTTGGTGATCTGCCCAGTGGTTGTCGATCCGGGGGTCACTGCGGTCGCGGTACGGGCGGCGACTGCGAGGGGGCTCGCCGGAACAGACGTTACGGTCTGTGCCATCGGACCGCTCGCGATGGAGATGGGGCCCGGTTGCGCGTCGACATCGACATAGAGCGTCCCATCGATCTGGAAGGGCGAGACGTTGGAGACCAACAGGTACGTTCCAGCTGGTCCGGTGACCGCGATGTTAGTGAACACGAGCGGCGTGAAGAAGCCATCGCCGGTCGAGGTCGTGTCGAACAGATTTTCGAGATCCTTGTTCTTGATCGTGAAGGTCGTGATCGCGCCTTGGGCCAAGGCCCCGTTGGCGATGAAATCAACCGGAGAGAGCGTGTTGAAGGCCGCCTTGAGCGTGAGCACCGACATGCCGAACGTGACCGTCACGTCGCGCGCGCTCACTGCCGCCGTGCCTGCTATGGTGATGTTGGCGAACAGCAACGTCGGGCTCGCGACGTCCACAGAGTCCACTGTGATCCCGTCACCGAACGCGACCGTGGGACCGCCACCCTCGTTTTGGCTCCAGTTCGTGTTGTCACCGCTGACTTCGACTCGAAGCTTGCGGCCGGTGAATCCCTCGGACGGGAACACACCGTTGGCTGTTTCCACGGGAGGAATCGGTGGGATTGGATCTTTGGCGCAGGCGACCACTGACGAGAGGGCAATAAGGAGACCAAGAAAATGAAGCTTACGCATACGCACCTTGTTTCGAGTTTGAGGCGGCGGAACGTACACGAGCGGAGTGGATCTGAAAACACTTCTGAGTGGTCCGACCGTATGCGTACGGAGCTATGCACCGGCCCATCCGTTACACACCGGATTGGACGGAGTAGGCGTCTTCAATACGCAGTGCCGCGCCTAATTTCAGCTAGTTGGATCGACGTGCGCCGTGGCACGCGACGTGCTGAAATGCACCGTTGCGCTATGAATGACCGTGAAGCCAAAGCCCGTGCGGTAAAGATCCTGGCCAAGTCGATCTACCGCGACCTCGAGGCTCAAGGCTTCGACGAACGACAGATCGTCTCTCTCGCGACCGAGCTCATCAGCGAGGTCACGAACAAGATCTCGCGCGACCACGTCAAATCGCAAGTCGCTTAGCTCCGGACTTCTGTCGCTGGCGGATCGCGGTTCCCTGATCTAGGGTGCGCGCCATGGCTAAGGTTCGCGTCGGCATTAATGGCTTCGGTCGTATCGGTCGTGGCTTCGCACGCTGTCTTGCGGAAGCGAAGTCCCCTGCCTTCGAGCTCGTCCTCGTCAATGATCTGACGGACGTCGCGACGCTCGCTCACTTGCTGCGCCACGACTCGGTGCACGGCAAATTTCCGGGCAAAGTCGAGATCGATGGGCCCGCCCTGATCGTCGCGGGCAACAAGGTCACGATCAGCGCGGAAAAAGATCCGAGCATGATCAAGTGGAAGGATCACGGCGTCGACATCGTGATCGAATCGACGGGCAAGTTCGTCGACAAAGAGGGCAACTCCAAGCACCTCAAAGGCGGCGCCAAGAAGGTCATCATCTCGGCGCCAGCGAAGGCGCCCGACGTCACGCTGTGCATGGGGATCAACCTCGAGGCGTACAAGCCGAGCGAGCACCACATCATCTCGAACGCGTCGTGCACGACGAACTGTCTCGCACCGCTCGCGAAGGTCTTGCAAGAGACGTTCGGGATCGTGTCGGGCATCATGACGACGATCCACTCGTACACGAACGATCAACACATCCTCGATGCGCCGCACAAAGACCTGCGTCGCGCACGGGCCGCCGCGATGTCGATGATCCCGACGACGACCGGTGCCGCGAAGGCGCTCAAGGAAGTCCTGCCGGCGATGGCGGGCAAGCTCGACGGCATGGCGATCCGCGTGCCGACCCCGAACGTCTCGCTCGTCGATCTGACGGCGCGGCTCGAGAAGAAGGCGACCGTGCAGGAAGTCAACGATGCGATGCGCGCCGCCGCCGCGGGCCCGCTCAAGGGCATCTTGCAGGTCGTCGACGAGCCGCTCGTGTCGTGCGACTTCAACGGCGATCGCCACAGTGCTTCGCTCGACTCGGCGCTGACGACCGCGATCGGCGATCAGGTCAAGGTCCTCGCCTGGTACGACAACGAGATGGGCTACTCGCAGCGCCTCTACGACCTCGCGAAGTTCGTCGCGGAGAAGCTGTGACGCTTCCGGGCGGCATCAAGTCCGTCTCCGAGCTCCCCGTCGAAGGCAAGCGCGTGTTCGTGCGCGTCGACTTCAACGTGCCGCTGAAGAACGGGAAGATCACCGACGACGCGCGGATTCGCGCGACGTTGCCGACGATCCGTCATCTGATCGAGCGCGGCGCGCGGATCGTGCTCGGCTCGCACCTCGGCCGGCCCGATGGTCAGGTCAAGCCGGAATTCTCGCTCGAGCCGGTCGCCGCGCGACTTGCCGAGCTGGTCGAGACCGACGTCGCGCTCGCGGACGAGCCGGTCGGTGATGGCGCTCGCAAGGTCGTCAGCGATCTGCGCGACGGCCAGATCGCGATGCTCGAGAACCTTCGGTTTCATCCGGGCGAAGAAGCCAACGACGAAGCGTTCGCGCGCCAGCTCGCGTCGTACGCGGACATCTACGTCAACGACGCGTTCGGCACCGCGCATCGGGCGCATGCGTCGACCGCGGGCATGGTGAAGTTCGTCGCCGACAAGGGTGCGGGCTTCGTGATGGCGAAGGAGATCGAGTTCCTGTCGCGGCTGCTCGGCAACGTCGATCGCCCGTACATCGCGGTGCTCGGCGGCGCGAAGGTCTCCGACAAGATCGAAGTGCTCGATTCGCTCCTCGATCGCGTCAACGGGATCGTGATCGGCGGCGCGATGGCGAACACGTTCCTCGAGGCGCAGGGCAAGTCGCTCGGTAAGAGCAAGGTCGAGCGCGACAAGCTGCCGATCGCTCGTAACTTCTTGCGCAAGGCGGTCGAACGCCTGGTGCCCGTGCATCTTCCGACCGACGTCGTCGTCGCGACCGGCCTCGATGCCGAGGATGCGCGCGCGGTCTCGGTCGACGCGATTCCCGCCGATCAGATGGCCCTCGATATCGGCCCGTTGACGATCGAGGCGTATCGCAAGGTGCTCGGCGCCGCGCGCACGGTGTTCTGGAACGGGCCGATGGGCGTGTTCGAGAAGCCGCGGTTCGCGCAGGGCACGATCGCGGTCGCGCGTGCGCTCGCCGAGAACAAGCTCGCGCTCACGGTCGTCGGCGGCGGCGACTCCGCAGCGGCGATCGCGCAAGCCGGCCTCGCCGACAAGGTGTCGCACGTCTCGACCGGTGGCGGCGCGTCGCTGGAGTTCGTGCAGGGCCTCGACCTGCCCGGCATCGCCGCGCTCCGCCCGTAATCGTCGACCTACCGGCGGTTCAACTTCTGGGTCGATCTGTACGTGTTCGAGGGCCCGTAAGCTCACTTAGTGAAGTGACCGGGCTTCGGAATGTACCGCCGGCGCGCCTGTTCCTTCTGACATCCGCCCCGAGGAGCTATGATGACTCCGTGGCAAAGCGCCTGGGGGTCTTCGATCCATCCGGTCGACTGATCGACGAGCTGTCTGATGCCGCTCATCGTGCGGGCGTGAGCCTTGAACGGATCAAGGCCGGCGATGACACCGAGGGCCTGGTCGGCATGTTGATCCCGCCGCTGATGGCGAGCGAGCTCGGGAGCCCGCCCGACGGCGCACCGCCGCGATGGATCGTCGGCGACGGCAGCAATGCCGGAAAGATCGCCGGCGCTGCCGCCAGTGCGGGGGCCGCGGGTGCGCTGCTGACGCCGGTCGGTAAAGAGGCACTCGAGGCGATCGCGCACGCCGAACCGATGTCCGCCGACTTCGATCTGGCACGAGCACGCGGGCTGATCGCCACTTCGCTCGTCGATCTGACCGGTGCCGCGGCCGAAACCTTGCGCTCCGTCGCAGAAGGCTTCACCGCGCACGACTGCATCGTGTGGTGGAAGGACGGCGCGCAGATGACGCCGACCGCCGCGCGCCCGTTCCCGAACGACACGTATCGCACGCAGGTCGCGGCGGCGGCGCGGATCGCCGCGGCGGCAAGCGGCAGCGTGATCATCGGCGGCGCCCAACCGCGCTCGGTGATCGCCGATGCGCTGCGGCCTACGCCGACGGAGGTCACCGGCCTCGTCGCGATCATCTCCGACAGCGGTCGCAGATTCTCGGCGGCGGAGCGGACCGATCTCAAGGCGCTCGCGATCCGCCTGACGCGCGAGCTGTCGTGGCTCACGAGCCACCGCCGGATCGTCGCCGAAGGTGAGCGGCTGCTCGCGGCGAGCCTCCACGATCCGCTGAGCGGCGCGATGTCGCGCGGTGCGTTCGAGCAGACGATCACGCACGAGGTCGCAGCGGCCGGCCGCCGGCAAGAGAAGCTGTCGCTCGCGCTGTTCGACATCGTTGGCCTTCGCCGGATCAACCTCGCGCACGGTCACAAAGCCGGCGACGAGGTCCTCGCGCAGACCGCGGGTCGATTGCGCGCGACGGTGCGCGGCAACGATCCGATGGGCCGGCCCGGCGGCGACGAGCTCGCGGTGTTGCTCGTCGGCGCGACCGATGATCAGGCCGTGCTCGTCGCGCGCAAGATCATCTATCGAATCCAGTCCGAGCCGATCAAGATCGACGACACGACGGAGATCACCGTGCAGCTCCGCGCTGTGCTGACCGAGCTCGCCGCCGGCGAGCGCAGCGGTGAAGCGGCGCTCGCGAGGTGTTACAGCGCGCTGCGTGCCGCGCCGATCGGCGACGTGCGCGTGATCTCCTCGGACGAACGGTTCAGCGGCGACACGGATGCGGGCACCGAGAATGGCTCGCTGTCGGCCGGGACGATCGTCGGCGGCACCTATCGCGTCGTTCACGAGCTCTCGCGTGGCGCGATGGGTGTCGTGTATCGCGGCGAGGATCTCGGGCTCGGCCGCCCGGTCGCGATCAAGGTCCTGCGCTCGGATCTCGCATCTGATCGCGATCTCGTCGACAGGTTTCGCGCCGAGGCTGCGATCCTCGCGTCGCTCCATCACCGAAACCTCGTCCAGGTCTACGCGCTCGGTGAGCACGCGGGTGAGGTCTACTTCGTGATGGAGCTCGTCGAAGGCCAGCCGCTGTCGGAGGTGTTGCGTGCGACGCTCGAGCGCCGCGAGTGGTTCCCGACGGAGGCGGTCGCGCAGATCGCACTCGAGATCGGGGACGCGCTCGACGCGATGCACGCGCTCGGCCTGATTCACCGCGACGTCAAGCCGGCGAACGTGCTGCTCGACCGCGAGCGCGATCGCGCGGTGCTCGTCGATGTCGGCGTCGCGGTCAAGGCGGGCAATCAGAGCGACGCGGCCGGTACGCCCGGCTTCGCGGCGCCCGAATCGTTCCTCGAGCAACAAGGCGGCCCGACGACGGATGTCTACGGTCTCGCCGCGACGCTCTACTGTCTGATCACCGGACGGCCGCCGTTCGGCTCGGGCCCGGCGCCGCAGGTCGTGCAGCGGCAGCTCAACGATCCGTTGCCGCCGCCGTCGACGTTGCGTCCCGGCATCTCCGAGGCGGTCGACGCCGTGCTTGCCAAAGCGCTCGCGCCCACGCCGCGCAGACGCTGGGCGTCGGCCTCGACGTTCGCGATCGCACTCGGTCGCGCGCTCGAGCGCGGCAGCGGCGTCCACAAGATGCCGCCGGTCGCCGAAGACGTGGCGCTCGCCGCGGCCGAAGCGGTATTGCGACCGACCGCGGGGATCGCCGAGCTCGAAGACTTCGTGGCCATCGACAAGCCGGTCGTCACCGGTCGCGTCCGCGCGGCTCACCTGCGCGTGCTGTCGCGGATCCTCCAGCATCACGTCGGCGAGTCGGGGATGTCAAAGCTCCGCATGGAACGCCCGGAGCTCGCGAGTATCTTCGCGCCGACGCTCGCCCCCCTCGCGTGGGTTGATCTGTCCGAGCTGGTCTCCGCGCTCGGCTGCTCGCAGGAGCTGTTGCCGGGCGGGCTCGTGTCTCGCAAGGTCGGGCGCGGCACGATGAGCGCGACGTTCGCTCGCCTGTTCGGCGCGGATCCGACCTCGCTGCCGCCCGAGACCGTGATGCAGGCGCTGCCGACGTTCTGGGCGCGCTATCACGACTGGGGCGAGATCGAGGTCACCGTGCAGGAAGGCGCGGCCGACGTCCTCATCAAGG